>DATKEJ010000045.1:0-13297 GCA_035512315.1 Rhodothermales bacterium
AAGCCATTTATCTCAGTTCAGCCTTGATGCCGATCATCGGAACGAGCGGCAGTTGATCGACGCGTCGCGTCGCAAAGAGGTCGAAGTAGAACACGTTGCTGCGATCGTACGCGTTCAAAAGACCGAGTTGAGCCGTGCCGACAAACCGCGGCGTTTCGATTCGCCGCTCCAGCGTGACGTCAAGCCGATTGTATGACGGCAGGACTCCTCCGAACGGATCGTCGAAGAGAATCTGCACGTCGCCCTCCTCGTCGAGAAAGTCGGTGTCCGACGAGCCAATGTTGACCGCGTTGAAGAATCCTTCGATGCGGGTGAATGGGAAACCGGATCCGTACTCCCAACGAACGCCGAGTGAATAAGGCCCCCTGACAATTCGTCCGATCAGATTCAAATGGTGACGTCGATCGTGAGGTGGCCGGAAAGAGAAGCCGCTCTGGCCTGGCTCGTCCTCGCCCACCTGGTACTCGACCGATGACAGGCTGTAGCCGGCGAAACCGTAGAAGAAGGGACGGGTCAGCTCAACGCGGACGTCGACACCCTTGGCATCTCCTTCGGCTCGACGCAGGCCCGATGACCCGAAAAACACCGTCAGATTTGAAAGCGACTTGTAGTATCCCTCGGCCCCGACCCGCAGCCACGGGAAAAGTGACGATTCCCAGCCAACGATCGTGTGTATGGCAGAGGGAACGTCCTCATTTTTCGGGCTGCCCGTCCACGCTGTAAAAACCGACCCTACGTCCCTCTGGTCATTCAATCCCACGATCTCCTGCCTGTAGACTCCCCACGCAGCCGTCAATCTGTGGCCGGATCTCGCGCCCATCGGCCACCAGGTGGCCCGGAGTCTAGGTTCGAGCGACGATCGTCCCTTGCTCGCAAAGTTGTGAAGGCGAAATCCTGGCCGGAACTCGAAAGCCGGATGCACCTGTAGGCGGGATTCGATGTACCCCCCGCCTTCGACGTCGGCCTCCTGTTGCTGTCCTGCTCCTTCCAGTGAGAAGTCGAAATCGAACGAGTTGACGAAGATGCCGAAGATCAGATCCATCTGACCCAGCAGGTATGCGAAGTTGATCTGACCGCTGAATCCGTCGACGGAGGCCTCCCTCAGCGACGCGCCTTCCGGACCGAATTCGGATCTGAGAGAATTGATGGCGATCGCCAGCTCGGTGAGGACGGGGTACGACTCCGGCAGGTAGATGTATCGCCCGCCGTAAGCCAGGTTCTCCCAGTAGATTCGCAGGTTCGAGTCGTCGGTTGCGGCCAGATTGCCCTCGTCGAACGTGTGAATGAGCGTTCCCGACGCGCTGGAAGTGTTGTTGAGATAGGCGTGCACTTTGAGGAACTGATCTCCGAATCGGTAGGGAAGCTCGCGGCCGATCAGGTTGGGCGCGACCTCCTCGATCACCGATTGCCTGACCGATCCAAGGAACGAGACCTTGCCGGGTGAAATCGGCCCCTCGACCCTCAACGACGTGAGGAAAGTGGCGGCTGAGCCGGAGCCGCTGTAGCGGTTCTTGTTGCCGTTTCGCGCCGATACGTCGAAAACCGACGAAAGGCGCCCGCCGAAACGCGCGCCGAAGCCGCCGGCGTAAACGTCGGCATTTCCGATGATGTCGCCGGGAAAGGCTGAGAAGAATCCGATGATGTGGAACGGCTGGTAAACCGGTATGCCGTCGATCAGGAACAGATTCTGGGTGGGCGTGCCGCCGCGCACATACAGCTGCCCCCCGCGGTCGCCCGCCGTAACGACGCCGGGCATCGTGATTACGTAACCTGCGAGGTCGGTGTTGACGTCGGGCATTGGGATTCTCGCGAGATCAGCCGCCCCGATGCTGGTTAGCCCGGGCACGGCGTTGTCGCGCGAGTCCCGCCGATCTCCTTCGACGACGAGCTCGTCGATGCGCGGGCCCCCGATCTCGAGCACGATGACCCTTTGAACGGCCACCCCGGCCGAGAGCTCGATCGTTTCGACGTAGCTCCTGTAACCGACGAACGAGACCCGAAACGTGTATACGCCCGGCTCGAGGTTCCCTGAAACGAAGAATCCCGAGACATCCGTAATCATACCCGTCAGCTCTCCATCTGCGGCTCTAATGCTGACGTGGGCTCCGACGAGCGGGTTACCGGTCTCCAGGTCTGTTACCTTGCCCCTGATCGTGGCGGGTTGAGCGTTCGCACTGCCGGCCAACACCACGAGGAACAGCAGTACCACTGAGGGTCGTACGGCAACCGACATGATCTGAAGTTGGCAATGGGGGTTGAGCCGGTAAGGATAGAAACTCTCGAACGGACGAGAAAGGTACGTCGGGGTACCCCCAAAGTTCGCCGCCCGCCGGGAACAAGTTGTCCGCAAGTGAATTTGCCAACTCGCGTTCCCGGGGGGCCGCCTAACACATATCCCATAGTGACTCAGCGACGTCAATTCAGGCGCATTCTTTACGTTGTCGCGGCCGTGTTTGCGGCAATCGTTCTGGTCGATGCGCTCGACCTTTTCTCGAACAAGAACTGGTCGGAGATCCCGCACGGTAACCACAGCCATTACTCGCCGCACAACCGGGACGAGAACGTCTCAGTCTCCGACTGTCCTCAGCGCCCCCCGGGTGAGAACGAAATGTTGTCGAGCCAGTGTCAGCTTATCCAACTCGTGAAGGTCGACGGAACGACGCACTATGCGCCGGTAGACCGCAACCAGAACGTCCCGATCGCTCGTTTTCCGACGCGGCCTCCGGGGCCCGGCGTCATCATCACGGCGACCGGCGAGCTCGCCGCTGCCGGTGACCGCTAACCCGTGACGTGTGGTGAGGAATCTTGTCTGGATGGCGCTCCTTTCCATCGTTTCTGCGTGCGGCGGAAATGACGGCGGGCAGGTGTCTGAGCGCCCATACGAACCTTCGCCAGAAACCTCCCTGAGTCCCGAGGAAACCGTCAGGCAGCTTCTCAGTGCGTACCTGGATAAGAGGCTCGGCGAGTACTATCACCTCGTCGCCTCGATCGATAAGGAGGCGAAGTCGCTGGAGTCGCTCCAGGAAGAGTTTGCGCCGGGCAGCTCGGATCTCGTGACTGACTACATGTTCAGGTTCACGACTTTCCGGATCGACAGCACGTCGGTTGCAGATGATACGGCCTTCGTGTACGTGACGGCGGAGGCTCCCGAGATCGGGAGCGTCATGCGCGAGGCCACTGTCGTTGAGCGGAGCCTCGGGCCCGGCTCGGATCTCCTCACCAAGATGTCTCTCCTGAACGAGCGCCTCCGGCTGGCCGGAGGTCCGCGAGTGGAGAATCAGTCTGTCCATTTTCTCGTCCGGGAACCGAAGGGGTGGCGAGCGGTCGTCGGGTGGGCCGAAGAAAAAGCATTCGAGGAACAGATGCGCGCCGATTCCGCTCAGGCCGGCGGAACGTAACCCAGAGCCCTGAGGGCCTCCGTGTCGGGGGTCCACGAACGGATCGAACGAGAGAGAGAGCCCCAGAAACCGAAACCGTTCTCGACATTGGTCAGCGCTCCAGGCTGCCCGAAGACCTCCGGATCGAACGCTCCCTGCGGTGCATCCCACGCCAAGTCAAGAGACGTGAATCGGATGTCGAGATTCGACAATTCCAATACGACCTCGTCGGCGAACCCGAGCTGCTGGCGTACGAAAAGCAGGTCACGACTCAGTGCGACCGGCAGCTCCCACCCGGCCAAAGTCATCTTTCCCGCCCGGCCGTAGTCGACCAGAACATCGTCGCAAGAGAAACCGCCGACCGGCTTTGCGCAGTAGGCGATCTCGATCCGCTCGGGAACGCCCGCGTCGGGCCACACCAGCGCCTGCGTTACGCTGTCGGAAGTGATGTGTGCCGGCAGCGCGATCGGAGCCCCCAAGTTTGGTACGGTTGTCTCAGCGACCGATTCCGCACCGTCAGACCGCTGCACGACGAGCCGGTAGCGGTGTCCGTCCCTGACCACGAACCGGCTGGTAAAGACATGGCCGTACGTGCCGTCGTCCAGTTCCTTCAGCGCGTGCGTCCATCGCATCGTGACGTTCGTCGTCATGTTGGTCGACGTAACGACGGCGTCGATATCAGCGTGCGGCGCGTTAGGAGCGGGAATGTCCTCAGGCGTTCGCCGAACGGGGACAACCCGAACAAAGTGATCTATCTCGAATGAATTGAGATAGCCGTAGACGGTGAAGTGCTTCCCCTCGACGAAAGGGTCGATGAAAGGATCTTCACAGCCGGCAAGAAACAGGGCCGCAACGAGACCGGCCCACAGGGTGCGCCTCATGTCAGTCAATCTCGAGTTTTATGCCTACGGACGGGACGAGCGGCAGCTGATTGATTCGACGAAACGTGAAGAGGTCGAAATAGAACAGGTTGTCACGATCGTACAGGTTTACGACGCCCGCACGCAGAGCGCCCTTGACGCGATCTCTCCGGAACGACTTCTCCAGCCAGACATCGAGCCTGTGGTAAGCAGGGAGCCGTCCCGCATACGGTTCATCGAAGAGGACCCGCGTCTGGCCCTGCTGCGAGCTCACGTCGACGTCTGGTCCTGTGAAAGGAATCCAGACGTCGAAACCGATCGACTTCGTGTACGAGAACCCCGAGCCGAACTGCCACTGCGCCACCAGCTCCAGCTCGCCGGTTCTTGCGCGTGCGACGAGGTTGATCTGATGACGCCGATCATGCGGCGGGCTGTACGTGAGTACGTCGGTCTCGTACTCCACCGTTGAGTAGCCGTATCCGACATAGCCGTACAGTTCCCAGTTCTCGTATCGTATGGCGTCGACCTCCGCGCGGAGGTCGAGCCCGTAAATCGAGCCCGTTGCTTCCTGCAGGCGCGTCGTAAACCCGGGGAACGGGCTGAAGATCGGGACGCTCAGATTCTCAAGACTCTTGAAGTAACCTTCTGCGGCGACCGTCAGCCACGGCCGCAGCGTTCCCTCCCATCCCGCAATCGCGTGGATGGACTCGGGCACGCTCTTGTCGTCGGGCGGCGCCACCCATGCTGTAAACACGTTGCCGACGTCGCGTTCGTCCGAGAGTCCGATGATCCCTTGATGGTAGATGCCGACGGCAGCGCTGACTTTGTGCCGGCCCAGACGTCCCTCCGGGAACCAGATGCTGCGCAATCGCGGCTCGACGTACATGCGGTCCCTTCCAGGAAATGCGTGGAGTCGAACGCCCGGTTCCATAGTCAGGTCGCGAAAGACCGCAACCGCCGATTCTATGTACGCGCCCGCTTCGTCAAGGTCCTCGACGTTGCTCGTGAAATTCTGAAACGCGTCGCCGAGCTGATAGCTCAGCTCGCGGCGTTCGGCGAAGAGTCCGGCACGCACCCTGTTCACACCCCGGAATCGCGTGATCTCGGCTGCGAATTTGTACCCGGTCACCTCGGCCTCTCTCTCAGGAACGTCGTCATTTCCCAATTCCGTGTCGTAGCGAAACACGGATCCCGTCGCCTTGATATGGATGGGCGTCGAAACCGGCGCGAACAGAAACTTGCCGCCGATCGCCTGATTTGACCAGCGGATCTCGGTGGAATCGGCGACGATTGTCGAAATTTCATCGCCCAGGAACGACTCTGGATTGGCCCCGATGTCGCCCTCGTCGTGCGTCGTGATGCCGGTGATCGACAGACTCGCCTCGTCGCTCAGAAAGGCGTGGACTTTCCCGAATCGGTCTCCCAGCCTGTAAGGAAGCTTGTCGCCCACCGATCCAGACATAATGTCTTCGATGAAGGACTCGCGGATGGAAACGATGGCCGAGACGCGGCCCGGTACGATCGGACCTTCGACGCGGACGCCGCTCATCAAAGGAGCGAGGGCCACGGATCCCGAGAAACGATCCTTGTTTCCGTTTCTGGTCTCGACGTCTATCACTGACGAAAGACGCCCGCCGTACCGGGCGCCGAATCCGCCTTTGTAGAAATCGACCTTGTTGACCACCTCCGACGGAAATGCGCTGTAGAAACCGACGATGTGAAACGGTTGGAAGAGCGGGATACCATCCAGCAGGATGTCGTTCTGCGACGACGTGCCGCCGCGAATGAAGAATTGTCCGCCTCGATCCCCGAGCGACGACACGCCAGGCATGGTCTGGAGATAGCTCACAAGGTCCCCCGAGACGCCCGGCATAGGCACCCGCTCGATGTCGGCGGGGCGGACCGTCTGGAGTCCGGCGACGGTGGTGGCCGCGCCCTCTGCCGCTTCCGCTTCGACCACTATCTCACCGAGCTCGGATTCCTCGAGCGACAACTCGAGTCGGAGCATCCTGACCTCCCGCTGCTCCAGATGCAGAGTGTCTGACAGGGGGGCGTACCCGATGAACGTCACGCGCATTTGCGCCGTGCCCGGAGGCACACGGTTGATGACGAAGTAACCGTCGGCGTCGGTTGCGGCGCCGAGGAGGTCACCGTCGTCAAGCGAAAGCACCACGTTTACCCCGGCCAGTCGCTCGCGCGTTGCGGCATCCGAGACATAACCTCGAACGGACGCGAATTGCGCTGAGATTTCGACCGGGAGGACTGTCAGAAGCGCCAGCGTGACAGCCAAAGCACGAGCGCTCACAGGGCTTCGGATTTCGGTTTTCGATCTTTGAAGATATGTTTTTGCGACACGCCTTCTCAGGGGGCACCTCTTTCTACCCGCGTAAGATTGTCCTCAATTTCCGTACACGGGCAGTGGCCTAAACCGTGCGGCGCCTCACAGTCTTATTGTCTATTTACCGATATCTTGAAGCGTATCACGTAATCGAAAGAGTTGACTCGCGTTATTATTCTGGCCGCTGCCACCTGCGCGGGGCTTGCCTGCTCGGTTGCGCAGACGGTCGATCTCGCGCAGGACGAAGGCGGAAAGTACTCGACGTCTTTTCCGGGTCCGGGGAGAACGGCGAGCCTGGACCCCGCTCTTCAGTCGGTTCGGATGATCAGTTCAATCGGCTTCTACCGCCAGGCTGATTTCACGTCGGCATCCGGATGGCCGGCTGATCGTCCCATCACTGACCGTATCTGGAAGAATGCAGACACCGTGACAACCTTTACTGAGTCGGTAGTCGGTACGGGAACCGTGCTCCAGTTCTCCCGATCGAGGTTGGCGCTGCTGACCAGTGCTCACGTGGTCACGTTCGACGATACGGTGACCACCTACTACCGTGACGAACGAGGGGAAACCGGCGTTCGTTCATTTGCCGTGAAGGTCAAGCAGCGGAACTACGTTGCCGACATTCCGGGAACGGGCGACCTGGAAGTCCTCGCCAGAAACGACGGGCTCGACATTGCCATTGTCGGTCAGAGCATCAACACCCGCGATCTTATAGTTCCCGTGTTTCCGCTGCCGCCCGGCAAGGCTCGCGATCTCGATTGGGGTTCGTTCGTCTATGTGATCGGATTTCCGGCGGGTCTCCGCATGGTCACTTCTGGTATCGTGAGCCAGCCAAGTCGAGACCGGGATGCCTCTTTCGTGACGGATGTGCTTTTCAACCGCGGCATGAGCGGCGGCGCTATTCTGGCGGCCCGGTCGGGCGGTGCGACGCTCGAGTGGGTCGGCATCGCTACGTCGGGCTCCGCGACCACTGAACACATGCTGGCTCCCAACGAGAAACACCTCCACGAGGGACTTACGTCCGGCGAGCCCTACGAGGGGGAGGTGTTCATCTCAAGAGCGCAGCGGATTCGGTATGGCGTCACGATGGCCGTTTCGATAGAGGCCGTCCGAAAACTCGCTGCCGACAACCGGGCGCACCTTCTTCGGAGAGGGTACAGTTTGAGTGTGCTGGAGTAAGGTCCGAAGTCCGAGGTCCGAAGTCAAAGTCCGAGGAGGTCCCTCCGTTACCGTCATCCGGACTCGATCCGGGATCCAGGCCAAACCGTCACCACTATCGGATGCGGAAGGCCGATCTGCGCAAGCAGAAGGACCGAGGGTCACGGTCGCATCGGCTTTATAGGTCTCTCAGTCGCTGCGCTGTGGGAAGGAGGTTAGGCCGCATCGTTTTGGTTCTCTCGGTGAGTTCGCGCCTTCGAGATGACAACGGCGCTATTAATCAAGACGTCCAAGAAGAAGGGAGCGGCTACATCCGCTCCGCGCGACGCGTAGGGCGTGGTCCCCGCTGGAGGGGGCGGCTAAGCGCCGAACGTCAATCGAAAGGTCGGATACAGCCTAGTTGGCGCGCAGCCGGGGGAGGTCACCCGGTGGCGTGGTCCCCCTCCGGAGGGGGCTAAGCCAGGCGGAACGATTGTCCACAGAAACAGGAAAATCACGTGGCGCCGGGCGCAGCCGGGGGAGGTCACCTAAGGGAGAAGCTGCCACCCCAGTGTCCGACGAGTCAACCAGACGCAAACCGAAGCCCCGTATATTCGGCAGACCTAGAACCCTTTGTAACCAGCCAAAGTCGTGTACAGCAAAGAACCACATCGTCTCTCCGCGGCCGCCCTGGGCTTGGCGCTCACCTTCACACTTTTCGGCTGCACGCGCCCGTCCACAGTCGCGGACCTTGTCCTGATCAACGGCGTGATCTACACGGCCGACTCCCTGAATCCCCAGGTGTCGGCGCTCGCGGTCTCTGCCGACTCCATCCTTGCACTCGGCAGCGACGAGATGATCGAGGCACTGGTGGGACCCGAAACCCAAGTCATCGACCTCCAGGGCAGAATGGCCATGCCGGGCTTCATCGAGGGGCACGCGCACTTCATGAGTCTCGGCGAGTCGAGGATGATTCTCGATCTGACGCAGGCGCGGAGTTGGGAAGAGATCGTCGGGATGGTAGGGGACGCGGCGTCGGAGAGCGAGCCGGGCGCGTGGATTGCGGGGCGGGGGTGGCATCAGGAGAAATGGGATTCCCTTCCGCCGGGTCCGCTTGTCGACGGAGTGCCGGCACACCGTAGCCTGAGCCGGGCGTCCCCCGAGAATCCGGTGCTCTTGGAGCATGCCAGCGGTCACGCGGCATTCGCTAACGAGCGCGCGCTGCGGAAAGGCGCCGTAAGCGCCGAGACGCTCGACCCGCCCGGCGGCGAAATCGTCAAGGACGTCCGCGGCGAGCCGACAGGACTCCTCCGCGAAACGGCTCAGCGACTCGTTTCTTCCGCCATGAATGCCGACCTGGATCAGCGAACCGCAGAGCAGATCCTTGCCGAAAAGCATAGACAGGCGCAGCTCGCAGCAGAGGCAGCGCTGGAGAACGGGATTACTTCGTTCCACGACGCCGGCGCGTCGTTCGAGACGATCGACTTCTACAAGAGACTCGTGGATGAGGGTCGCCTCCCGCTGCGACTCTACGTGATGGTTGGCGGCGAGTCCCCCGACAGCCTGGATGCGCATCTTGGGCATTACAGGATGGACGATTACGGCGACATGTTGACCGTTCGGTCGATCAAACAGGTAATCGACGGGGCGCTCGGCTCGCACGGCGCGTGGCTCCTGGAGCCGTACGAAGACATGATGACGAGCTCGGGATTGAACACGGGCAGCATCGAGGCGATCAGACGCTCGGCCGAGATCGCCGCCGCGAACGGATTTCAGGTAAACACCCACGCCATCGGCGACCGGGGGAATCGCGAGGTGCTCGATATCTACCAGGAGTTTCTGGCGAACTCGAGCGATCCGACAGGCCAGCGCTGGAGGATCGAGCATTCCCAACATCTGCATCCCGACGACATTCCGCGATTCGGAGCGCTGGGCGTTATCGCATCCATGCAGGCCGTCCACTGCACGTCCGACGGTCCATGGGTACCGAAGCGCATCGGTGATAAGCGCGCCCAGGAAGGGGCATACGTGTGGCAGAGCCTGTGGGGGACGGGCGCCGTCGTCACGAACGGCACGGATGCACCGGTGGAGGACGTCAATCCCATCCCGAGTTTTTACGCCTCGGTGACCCGGCGCCTCAGCGACGGCACGGTGTTCTATCCTGAAGAGAGCTTGACGCGCGAGCAGGCGCTGGAGGCTTACACGATCAACAACGCCTATGCCGCCTTTCAGGAGGACAAGCTCGGTTCGCTGGCGCCGGGGAAGTGGGCCGACGTCGTGGTGCTGTCGAGAGACATCATGACGGCCCCGGAAGAGGAGATTCTGGATGCAGAAGTGGTGTATACCATTGTCGGAGGGAAGGTGGCGTATACAGGGATGATGAATGATGAGTAATGACTAATGAATGGTTTCGTTCACCCTTCCCCCGATTCCCCGTCGCCCTGTCTACAGCTCTGTCAAAGTTCCATCAAGTTGAACGATGACTTCGCCACCGACATCGACGTCGAGTTTGCCCGCGATCTGGGCGTCGGCTGATGAGGCGACGATCAGGGTTCCGCCCGATTCGATGTAAACGTCCGGAAGCGTTACTTCGTCTTCAAGCGTTAATACTCCTCCGGAGTCCACCCTCACCACTCCCGACAGAGTCTCACTGACCGTTTCGGCGCCCATCCACGACGAGTCGCGAATCACGGGATTGATTCTGAAATCAGACCTGTAATCGAACTCCATGTCCAGGCCGTTTCGGGTAATGTTGTCAAGGGCTTGCCAGTTGGCGACCGACATCGTGAATCCGGCCGGGTATCTCGTGAAGGCGGATGCATTGGGGCGGGTCCAGGGCGTTAGTTGAGAGACCCGGTCACCGAACAGGTCGCCGGCGTATGTCGAACTGTAGATGCTCAACTTAAGCGTGCCGTCGGCGCTGACCACCGCCACCCTGTTCCTCTCATCCCTCGCCTGCACCAGGAGGCCCGTTGTTTTCAGGCCTTCCTCGTCGTCGGTGCACCCCACGTCGATCTTCTGTTTGTCAAAGAACCCGATTCGTTGCCTGTTGCTCAGGTAGATCGTCCTCATCTCGCCTCGCACCGAGACCGCAAACGTATAGCAGTTCGTCGAGCCTGCGTCCGAACTGTACAGGTCGCCCACAAGGTATGTGCCGTCCTCGGATAACCGTTCACACCGGATCCAATCATCATCCAGAAGGTCGCGCTCCAGCGCAGAGATTGTTGCGTCTCCCCGGGCATCTTTCCCCCCACCCTGTCCCGCCATCAAGACGTACCCGATCGTGCTCGGTGAGGAATCAGGAACTCCCGTTCTGCCGCCAATCGCGCCGAGATGGACCAAATGAGGCCGGAAAAGCTGATGGCCGAACTCATGCGCCATCAGACGCACGAGGTCGAGTTGCGGGAATATGTTGCCCTTCCAGTTGTAACGGGAATAGGATCCAGAGCTCGAACTCCTGCCGCCGGGACTTCCCCAGTCAATTCTTACGCCGTCATACTCGAGCTCTTGGATCACCTCGTTCCCAAGCACCGAGAATCCGGACCATACGGGCGCACTCATCGTCCTGGGGACCATAAAGATGTGATCCACATACCCGTCCCCGTTCGAATCGAAGCGACCGAAGTCGAATCCAAATTCATCGATTTGATCGAGGAGGTCGGTGGTTATTTCCGAGAGTGCATCCAGCGTTGCACGCGAGCCCGCGGATCCTTTGAGGTTGTAGTGGGCCTCCACGCTGTCTGTGACAAGCACCCTGGGGTAGACCTCACCGTAAAGCGTGAACGCTCCGTTCGACTGTTGATAGAAGTACTGGGTCAGGCTGCTGTCGACGAAAGGTGGCTGCGGTGTGTCTGAAAGCACGTATGCGGCAACGTCAGGCAGTTCGTCGGGATCTGACCACTGCCTGGCGCGCGGCGTACAGCCCTGATCCGCAGTGTCTCCAGCGAATCGAAAAAAGACCACCAGACCGCGGAATACCCCGCTGGTCGGCACGTCGGCGTCCACTGCTACTGACTTGGCGCCAGATGCTGACGCTTGATCCTCAGCGCGGTCCACCGTTTCGCCCGCCTGCTGGGCAGTGGAGCACGAGGCAACCTGAAGGATCGCAACCCCTGTCCCGACAGCGACCAACAGCCATTTTGCGTTTTGCATTTTCGGGAGCCAACCTTTTCGATCTCCGGACGTACCTACTGACCTCCCACAAATCTACCACACCAAAACACGAAAGGACTTGCTCTGGCAGACTATGCACATCCAGAAACCCTCGTATCCACCGAAGGGGTCGCGGACCACGCGTCAGATCCGGATGTGGCCGTCGTCGAAGTCAACGTAGATACCACGGCTTACGAGCAGGGTCACGTGCCGGGTTCGATCGGCTGGAACTGGCAGACGCAGCTCTGCGATACGGTTCGCCGGGATATCATCGGGAAGTCCGAGCTCGAGGACCTGCTCTCGTCGAGCGGCATCGGGAACGACACCACCATCGTGGTCTATGGCGATCACAACAACTGGTTCGCCGCGTGGGCATTCTGGCAACTTAAAGTTTACGGCCACGACGACGTTCGCATCATGAACGGCGGGCGCAAGAAATGGATCGAAGAAGGTCGGCCGTTGACGACCGACGTGCCTTCTGTCGAGCCGAAATCGTATCGAGCGTCGGAGGCCGACTTGTCACTCCGGGCGTTTCTCCCCGAGGTTCAGGCCACACTGGCGCGCGGCAATTTCGCACTCGTGGACGTCCGCTCGGCCGACGAGTTCACCGGCAAGATCCTCGCTCCTCCCGGTCTACCCGAAACCTGCCAGCGCGGCGGACACATCCCCGGGGCCAAGAATATCGGATGGGGGATGGCCGTCAACGAGGACGGCACGTTCAAGTCGCGCGACGAACTGGCACAGATTTACGGCGAGAGGGGCGTGACGGCCGACAGAGACGTTGTCACCTACTGCCGAATCGGCGAGCGGTCGAGCCATTCGTGGTTCGCACTAAAGTACCTGCTCGGGTATCCCAACGTCCGGAACTACGACGGGTCGTGGACCGAGTGGGGGAATCTCGTCGGGGCGCCGATCGAACGCGGAGCCTAGTCTCCAAGTCTCCAAGTTCGGATGTGATTGGCTCCATACCGAGTCCATTCTCTCTCGCTCCGGGCAAGCCTGCAGACTCGCAGACTTGCAGGCTTGCAGACTTGTAGACTTGTAGACGCGCAGACTTGAAGACTGTTGAGGGCTCTCTTGTACCCGGACTGGGATCGTCTCGAGGTCACGGACCTCCCCGAACCCGTTGCCGGCGACGGCGAGGTGGTTGTCCGCGTTGCGGCCTGCGGCATTTGTGGAAGCGAGCTCGAAACGTTCGCGAGCCGGAGCTCACGTCGTACGCCCCCGCTCGTCATGGGTCACGAGTTCTGCGGCTATATCGAGTCCGGGAAGGCCGACGGATTCACGAAAGGCAGCCGGATCGTCTGCAATGCCATCGTCCATTGCGGGGTGTGCCTAAACTGTCGCGCAGGACGCACGCAGCTGTGCTTGAACAGGCAAGTGTTCGGTATGCATAGACCGGGTGCTTTCGCTGAACTCGTCACCGCGCCGGC
>DATKEJ010000046.1:0-4482 GCA_035512315.1 Rhodothermales bacterium
GTCGGTAAGGCGTAGCGGTCGCAGCCACACTTGCCGGCCGTCTTCGAGGTCGATCCACTGTTCCAGGTCGACCGGGTACACGGGTGCTCGGAATGGCATCTCGACCTGGTCCATGTGCACCATGTGCCTTGCCTTTGCCTCTGCCATCAGCCATGGGCGGAACTTAGGATGGGCGATCTCGATCAGCGCCAGAGCGCGCTCCCGAATACTCCGTCCGTGGAGATAGGCTGCGCCAAATTCGGTGACGACATACTGGACGTCGCCTCTCGACGTGACTACTCCGGCGCCCTCTTTCAACGTAGGCACGATGCGGGAGATAGTATCGCCGGAAGCGGTCGAGGGGAGCGCGATGATTGCCTTTCCGCCCTTCGCCCGGCTGCAGCCTCTGACGAAGTCGACCTGGCCTCCAATGCCGCTGTAAAACATCTTGCCAAGGGAGTCGGCACAAACCTGTCCCGTCAAATCCACCTCGAGCGCCGAGTTGATTGATACCATTCGGTCATTCTGCGCGATGATGAACGGATCGTTCGTGTATTCGGTGGGGTGAAATTCCACCATCGGGTTGTTGTCGATGAAGTCGTACAGCTTTCGTGACCCCAGCACGAAGCTTGCGATAATCTTGCCGCGATGGATCGACTTGCGGGCGTTTGTAATCACCCCTTTCTCGACGAGAGGGATGATACCATCCGAGAACATCTCGGTGTGAATGCCTAAATCTTTGTGATTTATGAGGAAGTGGAGAACCGCATCGGGGATCGTCCCAATTCCGAGCTGCATCGTCGCCCCGTCTTCCACAAGATCGGCGATATGCCGGGCGATGTTCCGCGACAGGTCGTCGGGCACTCCCTGCGGCGCTTCGAGGATCGGTGCGTCGGAAGGCACAAGCTTGTCAATGTCTCGGACGTGAATGAAACAGTCACCGAGCACCCTCGGGGTATTCGAGTTCACCTCGGCGATGACACGTTTCGCGCTTTCGGCGGCCGATTTGACGATGTCGGTCGACACACCGTAACTGCAGTATCCGTGCTCGTCGGGAGGGCTGACCTGGATGAGCGCCCGGTCGATGACGAGGCGGCCCGATCTAAAAAGGCGAGGGATTTCCGAGAGGAAGATCGGGGTATAGTCCGCACGGCCCTGAAGCACAGCGTCGCGCACGTTCGGACCGATGAAAAACGCATTGTGCCGGAAACGTTGATCGAGCTTGGCATCGGCGTACGGTGCGATGCCTAGCGTCATGATGTGGACGATTTCGGTGTCGTCGACGTCGCGGCGCTTGGCGAGCGCCTCTACCAGTGACTGCGGCTCTCCGGCACCGGAACCGATGAACACGCGGTGTCCGTGGTGCACGTCTTCAACAGCCTCGGCCGCCGTCGTGACTTTATCTTTGTATCGCTCCTTCCAGTCGACGTGATTGCTCGACATCTCTACACCTCCTGAGTGTTTTCGGCGAGGCTGTCAAGATAGCCAACGACACAATCTGCGATGATGCAGGGTTTCCCCGGTCCATCGGTCAGGGAGGGTCCTAGACGTCTGCAAGTCGTCGAGCGTCAAACGTCGAGCGTCAAACGTCGAACGTCGAACGTCAAACGTCGAGCGTCAAACGTCGAACGTCAAACGTCGAACGTCGAACCTCGAACCTCGAACGTCGAACCTCGAACCTCGAACCTCGAAAGTTGCGCGTTTGGCCCGACAATTGCCTCTATTCAGTCATGGCGCCCGACACCGGGAACGGCCGCGACCTTTATCGGTGTGACGCAAACAATGAGTGTGATGATGGACGAACAGAAAACTGGACGGCGCCGGGGCCTGGCTGAAACGCTTGGGGTCGTGTTGATAGCGTTAGGTTTGGCGGCGTGGCAGAAGCCTACCGATGCGCAGATAGACGCGCTCCGGAAGAACGGCATGGGACTCGTCTCGCAGAACCGTGTGGTGAACGAGATAGGAGGCATGCCGGTCTCGCTTGTGTATCTGCGCGGCGACTTTCGCGAGGGCGGCCGGCCATATCTCTGGCCGAAGCTGGAGCCGAAAGAAGGCGTTTATGACTTCTCGTCGATCATCAACTCCCTCAATGCGGCGCAGGCGGCCGGATTGAAGGTCGGGATTCGAATCATGACGGCGCACCCATTCGTTCTTCGAGGCCATCCGGAGTACCCGTTTTTCCCTTCCTGGATCAGGCACCGCGAGGTCAAGAAGGGCGCGCGGACAGCCCACGCGCCCGAATGGGAGAACGCGGATGTCCAACTGGCCACACGTAAGCTCCTGACCGCGCTCGGCAGGGCGATCAACGATCACCCGGCACTCCAGTTCGTGGACGTCGGCGTGCTCGGGTGGGTAGGCGAGTGGCACACGACGAACGGCTTCTACAATGCCGATTTTATGCCGTCACCTGCGACCCAGAAGAAATACATCGACATGCACATCGACGCATTCGGAGCGGAGAAACTGCTGCTGAACCTCGGCGCCATGGACCCCACTATCCTGGATTATGGCCTGTCGAGGGGCATCAACGGCGTTCGACAGGATTGCTTCGGGTCGACATACCACATGCGCCAATATGAAGCCAAGCTACAGGCGGTGCCTCGACTACAAAGGGTCATCGACACAGGGATGGTCGTATTCGAAGTCTGCGGCATCATGCACGAATGGACGCATAAGCCCGGAGACGAGAACGACGTCACGCTCTCAATTCGAGAGATCATGGATGTGGCGATCCGATGGAAAGCGACGCATTTCTCGAATCTCGGAGTGGCGATTCCCGAACGCTATCGGGCGGAGTACGGACGGCTGCAAAGGGCGATGACGTGCTACGCGTCGAAGAACTAGGACGTCAAACGTCGAGCGTCAAACGTCGAGCGTCGAGAGTCAAACTTTGAATGTCTGAATGAGGGGCCATTGCCTGGATCCCGGATCGAGTCCGGGATGACGTAAATGTGGAACGTCGGAAGCTATCTGGCCCCGATCGGCGAGAAGGTGTCGCTCGTCACGACGTGGTAGCCTTCTACGACTATGTCGTCGCTCGTGGCGATGCGGTCGCGCTTTTTTGGGCTGAGTGACATTTTCCACTGCAGGAGCTCCGACAACGCCGGCCTTACGAGCCTCGTTAGCTCGGCGAACTTTCCGCTCCGCTCGTACTCCTCGGCCTGTGCCTGCGAATCCCAGAGTGTTACCGAGAGGGCGGTGTCCTCGCCCTGCATCCCCTTGACCAGGTAGGCGTAGCGGCATCCGTCGACTTCCGCGAGAGCGGGAATGACTTCCTCCTCGTACACTCTGGCCATTTCGTCGAACATACCCGGCTTGAGCTTGGCCGAGACGATCCGAAGGTACGTCTCCGATGATTCGCTGATGGTTGGGGCCGACCCACCGGAGCTGGCCGACTGAACAGGGCTCGCGGTAACGATTGGAGCCTCTTTGACCGGTCCGTACTCCAGACGCAGGTCATCGCTGAGGCGGATGCGCCACTCGGCCGAGTGGCTGATCATCGGATCGGCCTCGCGCAGGAGGGTGTCGAACAGCCCGCTTTCTTCGTACTGACGCGCGTCGGCGGCCGTCTCCCAAAGCGTCATCGACACACACTCTTCGGAAATTCCGTGCCTGTTCACGAGACTCGCAAACAGGCAGCCGTTCGTTTCCTGAAGCGCGGGGGCGATGCGGCGCTCGTAAAGATTCTCGAAATCCGCGAGCCGATCAGGCTCGATCTTGATTTGAACGAATCGCATGAACATGGGCGTTCCTCGAAACCTAGATCGTGGTGGTTTTTAATGCTAAGCGTTAGAGGCACAAAGTACAATGGGTCGACAATCCCATTCCCGAACTTGGATGCCGTGCCTGATCGGGTCGTAGCGAGTCAGATTATGGTCTCGCGACCCAATTCGCTCTTGCTCCTCCTTTTGGCGCTTGTGTTGTGTTTAGGATCTGAGTTTTCTATTATCAATTTTCGTTGAAGACAACGTCAAACGTTTCCATCATCACCGCCAGTGACTCATCGATTCAGCGAGGTGGTGGTCTATTCCCTGGCGCTCTTTCTGGGTTGCCGCAGTTCGGGTGAGGCGGGGGAGACCAAACATCGCGAAGCACCAACACAGCTCGCCGTTCCAGTTCCTCCTGACTTTGAGATGACGTTTGGGGAGGGAGGTGGATTTGGTGGTGGGTGGTACGGTCACACGATTCGCGCCGACGGGTCCGTTTTTGCGTGGCGGGGACCGGTCGCCGGCGCCAACTTGGACTCACTCGGTATTCTGGATCCAGACACGCTGGGCAGACTCTGGCAGCATATAGAGGAGATCGGATTCTTCTCCGACTCTGTTGACGAGTCCGGAAACATCACCGCCTTCGTTCGAATCACGGGTGACGGTCAGGAAGCTCGTTCTTCGTGGATTCCTGGAGTGGAATCGATCGAGCCTCCGAGGAATGCGACAGAGGCGCTCTATCGCCGCACCCGTGCGACAATAAACAGATTGTTCAGATAGCACAGTTTTTCGGGAC
>DATKEJ010000047.1:0-3349 GCA_035512315.1 Rhodothermales bacterium
GGACGAGGTGCTCCGTCTTATGGACGATTTCGCAGAAATTGGACTGCACGTGATGACGATCGGCCAGTACCTTCAGCCGACAAAAATGCACCTCCCGGTCGAGGAGTTCGTCCATCCCGACGTTTTCGCCTGGTATAAGGAAGAGGGCGAAGCGCGTGGAATCGAACATGTCGAGAGCGGGCCGCTCGTGCGATCGTCGTACCATGCGGAAAGGCATGTGTGATCGTGGCGGTTTGCGCCCGGCGACGTCCTTGATCACGGCTAAGTGTCCGAGGTCAGAGGTCCGCCGACCCTATTCGACGGAATTCGGGCGAAATCCAGAGATACAGATTGTAGAACAGGAACATCAGCCGTAAGTCCTTGCGCATTGGATTCGCGCCCGCTTCATCGTGGGTCGGACCTCTGACCCCTCGAAAGACTCGGGGCAGGCTCTCGGACTTCGGACACAATAGTGGAACATGCCAATAGAACGTACCCTCGCAATCCTTAAGCCCGACTGCGTCCGCAAGCAGCTGATCGGGGAAGTTATCAGGAGGATCCAGGAGGCCGGATTCACCATTCTGGCCCTCAAAATGACACGGCTCTCGCTCGCGGAGGCCCAGGGCTTCTATGCCGTCCATCGCGGACGGCCTTTTTTCGACGGTCTCACCGAGTTCATGTCGAGCGGGCCGTGCGTCCCGATCGTCCTGGAGAAGGAAAACGCCATTGAGGACTATCGAAAGCTCATCGGAGCCACCGATCCAGCCGAGGCGGCGGAGGGCACCATAAGGAAGCTTTTCGCAGACAACAAGGGCGAGAACATCGTCCACGGGTCGGATTCGGTAGAGAATGGACGGATTGAGGCAGCGTATTTCTTTCCGGAGGTGGAGATTGTTGGAAACGAATCCTGAGACGGTTGGTCGGAACTCTGCGAGTAGCTCAGCTCACGTCGAACCACCCCGGACTTCAGTCCGGGGTAAGTGGGGACTAAATTCCTATCCTCGCCAGACTTCAGTCCGGCGAGGCCGATACGGTTTCGGGCTGTTGGAGCCGCCTCGCCGGGTTGAAACCCGGCTCAGGCACTTAATGCCGGCTCTCGGCCCCGGGCTGAAGCCCGGGGTGGCTGGCTGTCCATCCGGGCTGGCTGTCCGTCCGTTTAGGACTGATCCAATAAGAAGAGTCGCTGTTTGGCCCCTCCTCTGCTTGATCGTCGCGTCCTGCAGCGCCGCTTCCCCCCAGTTCGAGCCGAATGGCAAAGTCAGGACCGGCGCCGAGGTCCTCGCCGATCAGCAATTCGAAACACTGGCCGGGAAGCGCGTCGGCCTGATCACGAACCATACGGCCATGGTCGATTCGGTGCACCTGATCGACCTCCTGAATCATCACGGCGGGCTCGAGCTGGCAGCGCTGTTCGGACCCGAGCACGGCATCCGCGGTGACGCCCAGGCGGGAGACGAGATCAAGGATGGCGTCGATGTCGTGACTGGCGTTCGGATTTACAGTCTTTATGGGACTCGACGGAGTCCACCCGACTCCGTACTGGCCAATCTGGACGTGCTGATTTTTGACATCCAAGATATTGGGGCCAGGTTTTACACCTACATCTCGACCATGGGCCGCTCGATGCAGGCGGCGGCGGCAGGAGGCGTGCCGTTCCTCGTACTCGATCGCCCTAATCCACTGGGCATAAGAGCGGAGGGTTTCATCCTGGATTCGACCGACTTCTCATTCGTCGGTCTCTATCCCATCCCGATCACGCATGGGATGACCGTCGGCGAACTCGCACTGATGATTAAGGGAGAGCGGATGCTGCCCGGGCTGGAAAACCTTCAGTTGGACGTCGTGCCCGTCTCCGGATGGGATCCCGACTCGCTGTGGCCCTCCTACGAATCCGGTTGGATCGCGACCAGCCCGAACATCCCGGACTTCGAAACCGCGCTCGTTTACCCGGGTACCGGATTGTTCGAGGGTACTTCATGGAGTGAAGGCCGCGGTACACTCATGCCGTTCAAACACGTCGGCGCACCCGGTATCGACGGCATCGGATTGGCGGATTTTCTGAACTCGGCGCATCTTCCCGGCGTCAATTTCCAAGCGACGTCGTTCATCCCTGAGTCAATACCCGGAATGGCGGAGTCACCGAAGCACCAAGGTGTCGAACTGAACGGAATCAGACTCGTGATCACCGACCCGGCCGCGTACCTGCCCGTCACGACAGGCTTGCACGTCGTAACCGCGGCCTACCGATTCACGGCGGACGAGGCCAAGGCGGACTTCTTCAACTCGAGGTGGATGCGACTCATTTCCGGGGGATCCAGACTGGAGGAGATGATCACTGCGGGGGCGGATGCGAACGATATCGTGAGCGCGTGGTCTGACGAGGTCGGACGGTTCGCGGCGATGCGCAGCAAGTACCTGCTTTATTAGTCTGCGAGTCTGCGAGTCTGCAAGTCTACAAGTCTCCTTATCTGAAAGTCATCCCGGACTCGATCCGGGATCCAGTTGGTACATTGTACATGGTGCCTGGAACCCCTCGTCGCTCGAACTAGGCCGCTGCCCTTGCGAAGGTGCGTACTCCCTCGCTCGGGGCAAACCTGGAACCTGGAACCTGGACCATCCGTAGGCACGCCACTCACTTCACAACCCGCATGGCAAAGAGGCGACAGGAGCAAAAGCAATCTGGACGCAGGCGTTCGAGCCGGCGTCGCGGTCGGTCGCAGCAGATCGTTATGCCGTTCGAGCGGCGGAACTACGTGCTTCTCCTTCTCGGCCTCGCGATAGTTGCCCTCGGGTACATCATCATGCGCGTAGAAAACGAGATGGACGGCTTCTGGTCCCTCTACGTCAGCCCCCTTATTCTTCTTGCGGGTTACCTCGAAATCGCGTACGCGATCATCTGGCGACCGCGAACGGAGGTGGCTGAGGAGTCGTAGCGGATCGGGCGATTCCGTAAGTTGCCGCCGCGTTTCGAACCACTGCGATGCCCGTTTTCTTCCGCAACATCCTGATCGGACTTGCCGTCCTCGCGGTGCAATGGCTCATCGCCGGCCGTCTGCAGTTGTGGGGCGCGTATGCCGACATCGTGCTGCTCTTCCTGATTCTTCAGTCGCTCCGATACGGGCGGCTCGTTGGCGCCGTGAGCGGTTTCGGCCTTGGGCTCGCTCTCGACGTTATCTCCGGGACGTGGGGCATCCAGATGTTCGTCAAGACCGTCGTCGGCTTCGTGATTGGACTTTTCCCCTCCAGCGATCGAGGCGACGTGTACTTCACGCCCGTCCAGGCCGTCATTGGGGCCCTCGTCATCAGCCTGCTGCATAACGGACTCCTGGTGGTCTTCCATGCGCTCCAGTCGGGAACTCGCAACACGTTC
>DATKEJ010000048.1:0-5731 GCA_035512315.1 Rhodothermales bacterium
CTGCACGTGAACTTTGACGGGGCAATCGTCCAGGAAGGCCAGCCGGTACTCGATCTTTACAGCCCGGCAATCGTCGCAACTCAGGAGGAATACCTGCTTGCCCTCGCAAATCTGGATCGTCTGCGAGGAACCACCCAGGAGTCCGACGCTCGCAGGCTCGTCGAGGCCACACGAAGACGCCTGGCATACTGGGACGTGAGTGAAGAGCAGGTCCGACAAATATCTGAGTCGCGAACCGTGCTCCGAACTCTCACCTTCTATGCTCCGCATGCCGGCGAGGTGATGCATATGAAGGTGGCCGAAGGCCAGTACGTCCCGGCCGGTGAACGATTGATGGACATCGTCGACATCTCGAGAATCTGGCTCATCGTGGACCTTGACGATGAAGATCTCTCCAGAATTTCCGTCGGTTCCAAGGCTCAGATTGAAGTGCGCTCGGCGCCCGGACGACAGTTCATCGGTCGAGTAGACTACATCTACCACATGATGAACGACGAGCTGCGAACCGCTCGCGCCCGCCTCGTGCTTCCGGGACGGCACGGCGGCCCACTTAAGCCGGGCATGTATGCGACCGCGTTCCTCGAATCCTCCACGAGTGAGGCAAAATTGGTGATCCCTGAAAGCGCCTTGATCCGTACGGGCGAACGCAACCTCGTGATCGTCGCCCTGGGATCGGGACGTTTTCGTCCCCAGTCGGTCGATACAGGCCTGAGTGCAGATGGAAAGATCCAGGTCCTCTCGGGCCTTAAGGAGGGTGATCTGGTCGTGGTCAACGCGCAGTTCCTGATCGACTCAGAGGCCAGTCTGACCGGTGTCGTAGCGTCGATGGCCGGCGGTGGAATGGAAAACGTCGAACGTCGAACGTCGAACGTCGAACGTCGAACGGGAATGGATGATATGCCGGGCAAGGACAGCACGAAGGGAACGGAAGGAATGGAGCGACTGGACGAGGCAAAGAAATAGGCAAACGCACCGTGTCATCATGTTGAAAAAACTCATCGCGTGGAGCGCCACCAATCGCCTGCTCGTCGTAATCGTGACGGTCATCGTGTCGATGCTCGGGGTTTGGGCTATGCTGAATACTCCGGTGGATGCGATTCCGGATTTGTCCGACGTGCAGGTGATCATCCGCACCGAATACCCGGGGCAGGGACCCGACATCGTCGAGGAGCAGGTGACTTACCCACTGACGTCGGCGATGCTTGCCGTACCGTATGCGAACACCGTGCGAGGATTCTCCATGTTCGGTACCTCCTTCGTGTACGTCATCTTCGAGGACGGCACCGATCTGTACTGGGCGCGTTCGCGCGTCCTGGAGTATCTGAACACCGTAACCGGTCGGCTCCCAGACGGAGTTCGTCCCGAGATCGGACCTGATGCGACCGGCGTCGGGTGGGTTTATCAGTACTCACTCGTCGACACGACGGGTACGTACGATCTGTCCGAGCTTCGATCGATCCAGGATTTCTTCCTGCGGTACGAGCTGCAGAGTGTGCCGGGAGTCGCGGAAGTCGCGACAGTCGGCGGCTTCGTCAAGCAGTACCAGATCGTGGTCGAGCCCCAGGCACTTGCCGGTTTCGGCATCTCGATTTCGCAGATAAGGGAGGCGCTTTCGAGGTCGAATCGGGATGTCGGCGGGCGGCTCCTCGAGATTGCGGAGAGCGAGTTCATGGTTCGCGGCAGAGGGTACTTGAAGGGCATCGCCGACATCAAGAACGTCCCCCTGAGGACCCTCAATGGCACGACCGTGTCCATCGGCGATGTTGCCGACGTCCAGCTTGGGCCCGACATCCGGCGCGGCATCGCCGAGAAGAACGGAGAGGGAGAGGTCGTCGGAGGCGTGATCGTGATGCGCTACGGCGAGAATGCCCAGAAGGTGATCAACGGGGTGAAGTCGCGAATCGTCGAAATCGAGGCTTCGCTGCCCCAGGGCGTTCAGATCGTCGAGGAGTACGACCGCTCGCGTCTTATCGGACGTGCAGTCGACAACCTGAGCCGGAAGATCACGGAAGAACTCCTCATCGTGACCTTGATCGTCATCCTCTTTCTCCTTCACGTTCGAAGCGCATTCGTAGCGCTCGTGACGATCCCGGTCGGCATTCTCATGGCTCTGCTGGTCATGTATCTGATCGGCGTCAGCGCCAACATCATGAGTCTCGGGGGCATCGCGATCGCGATCGGCGTGATGGTCGACGCGTCGCTGGTGATGGTGGAGAACGCCCATAAGCACATCGAGCGGGAGCGGGCCCGTCTCGGCGCCGAGCTGAGTCCAGCAGATCGAACGCGGGTCGTAGTAGATGCGGCCGTGGAAGTAGGCCCGAGCCTGTTCTTCTCGCTCCTGATCGTGACCGTCAGTTTCCTTCCCGTGTTTTCCCTTCAGCAGGTTGAGGGGCGCCTGTTCACACCGCTTGCGTTGACGAAAACGTTCGCGATGGCGGCGGCTTCGATTCTGGCCGTGACGTTGGTCCCTGCGCTCATGGTGATCTTCATCAGAGGGAAGATCCGGAACGAAGATCGCAATCCAATTGCGCGGTTTTTCATTCGCGGCTACCGGCCCGTGATCAGGCAAACGCTTCTGCATCCGAACATCGTCCTCGTCCTGGCATGCCTTATTCTCGTCGCGTCCCTACTTCCCGTTCAGCGGCTGGCGATCGGCGAGGTGCTGGTCCCCTTTCCTCAGATCGGCTCCGAGTTCATGCCCGACCTGAACGAGGGCGACCTGTTGTACATGCCTACCACGCTCCCAGGCGTCTCGCCGCAGAAGGCGAAGGAGCTGTTGCAGCAGACCGACCGGATCATCGCGTCTTTCCCCGAGGTGAAGAGCGTTTTCGGTAAGATCGGGCGCGCAGAAACCGCCACCGATCCTGCGCCGCTCTCCATGGTCGAAACCACGGTTATCCTCAAGCCGCAGTCCGAATGGCGCGAGGGGCTGACGATCGACGGTCTGATTCGGGAATTGGACAGAGCCACGCAGATTCCGGGGCTCAGCAACATCTGGACGATGCCGATCAAGAATCGGATCGACATGCTGGCAACCGGAATCAGGTCGCCGGTCGGAATAAAGATTGCCGGCGAGGACCTCAAGACACTCGAGCGGATCGGAATCGAGATCGAAGCCGCGCTTCGTGGGAAAGAGGGCGTCCGCTCGGTTCAGGCGGAACGTGCGGTGGGTGGAAACTTCATAGACGTCAACATCGACCGCCTCGAGGCGGCACGCTACGGGTTGAGGACCGATGACGTACAGGATGTCATCGCGACTGCGATCGGAGGCATTCAGGTTGCCACAACTGTCGAAGGACTCGCCCGGTATCCGGTAAACATTCGGTATCCGCGAGAACTTCGAGGCAGCGTCGATGCCCTGGGCGAGGTGCTTGTGCCCACACCCGCCGGCGCTCACATTCCCCTGGACAGGCTCGCCGACATCAAGCTGGTGAGCGGGGCGTCTATGATCAAGAGTGAAAACGCACGGCCCAACGCTGTGGTCTTCATCGACATTGAGCGTGGAGCCGATCTCGGAGGTTTCATAGAGCGAGCGCGCGAAATCGTGGCGGAGGAAGTGACGCTGCCTCCTGGATACTCCCTGAAATGGAGCGGCCAGTTTGAGTACCTCGATCGTGCGAATCGACGGCTTCGGCTGCTCATACCGATTACACTGGCCATCGTCTTCCTGCTCTTGTACCTGCATTTTCGCAACGTGACGGAGACGATCATTCTCATGGCGACGCTGCCGTTCGCAATGGTCGGCGCTGTGTGGCTGATGGTGCTGTTGAATTTCAACATGAGTATCGCCGTCGGCGTCGGCATCATAGCAGTCGTCGGACTGGCGGCCGAAACGGGCGTGGTCATGCAGGTCTATCTCGATGAAGCGATGGGCCGGTATCGTCGCGAAGGGCGATTGACGACGATGGCACAACTCAATCAGGCCCTTGAAGAGGGGGCGGTGGATCGCGTCCGGCCCAAGTTGATGACGGTCTTTACAACCATCATTGGGCTGTTGCCGATTATGTACGGAACGGGGACTGGATCGGAAGTGATGAAGCGTATCGCGACGCCCATGGTGGGCGGGTTGGTGTCGTCCACCGTGCTGACACTGGTGCTCATCCCCGCGATTTATGCGATCGTGTATGGAAATCGAATGAGGCGTCGCACTGATCAAACCACCGTGCCCGGCTCGTAACGGTTGACGGGACCCCGGTACCCGAAGACCCACTGCAGTAGTCGCACCAGGTTTGGCGACTGCTTCTGAACGTACCACTGATCGGCGGCGCGACGAACGCCAAGGCCGTACGTCGGATACGGGTGGATCGTGTCCGATATCTGCCGCAAGCGGATCCCGTGGCGCATGGCCAGGGCGTATTCGGAGATCATATCCCCCGCGCTCGCACCGAGGATGCTCGCACCCAGAATTCGCCCGTTCCACCCCTTTGCAAACACCTTGATGAGACCTGTCGTCTCCCCATCCGTCAGGGCGCGATCGAGCTTGGTGTACGGAAAGCGGTAGACCTGGAACGATTCGTCCTGCTCGAGCAGAGCGGCTTCGGTGGCGCCGACGTGGGCCAGTTCCGGATCGGTGAAAGTGGTCCAGGGTACGTGCTTCACGTCGATCTTCATCGGCCACTTCAGAAGCGCATTCGTAACGGCGATCTTCGCCATGTGTTCGCTCATGTGGGTGAACTGGTAGCGCCCCGTTACGTCGCCGACCGCGAAGATGTGTCTCCGGTTCGTACGGCACCGATCGTCTACGGTGATCCCGCGGCGGTCATAAGTCACCCCCGCCGCCTCCAGATTCAGATCTTCGACGTTTGGGACCCGTCCCGTTACCACGAGCACCGCGTCGACCTCCACAGCATCGGTACGCCCTCCTGCCGTCGCGGTAATAACGATCGCACCGTCGCGTTTCCGCACCGATTCGACGGCGGCGCCGAGACGATACGCGATGCCTTCTCGCTCGAGTGCGACGCGCAGTATGCCAGCCAGTTCGTCGTTGTCGCGGGAAAGGATACGGTCGCCGCGGTCGAACACTGTGACCGCAGATCCCAACCGGTTAAAGGCCTGCGCCATTTCGGTTCCGACCGGTCCGGCGCCGATGATGCCGAGCCGGTTCGGGAGGGCGTCGATCTCGAAGAGGCTCTCGTTGGTGAGGTAGGGCACGCTGTCCAGTCCGGCGATTGGCGGCGCCGCAGCCCTTGCCCCGGCGGCGACGATGATGTAACGACCCGTCGCCAGGTCGATGCGGCCGTCCTCCGTCTCGATTTCGACCGTGTGTTGGTCGATGAAACGGACACCGCCGTGCCTTACCTCGATCCCCATCCGCTCGTAGATCGAAGGCGCATCGGCCTCCTGGTATACCTCCTCGCGAAGGGTGTGCACGTGCCGCATCAGGCCGGCAAAATCGACGTTGGGGGTGGCGTTGATCAGTCCGTAGTGCTCGGCGTGCCGCATTTGATGGGCCACCTTCGCCGCCTTCATCAGCGTCTTGCTCGGTACGCAGCCAGTCCACGTACAATCGCCGCCAAGCCTGCTGCGTTCGATCAGGAGGGCTTTGGCGCCCAAGTTGGCTGCTATCCCGGAGGCGGTCAGCCCTGCTGCGCCCCCACCGATCACGATGACGTCGTAGGTATACTTCATCTCAGTTGGCGCCTGCCTCCCGGCGAATCTTCTTGACTGTCGAGTAAGCGCCGTAACCCAGCATCCCGACCACGAACGCGTATACCCACAGCGGGATGTTGCG
>DATKEJ010000049.1:0-4432 GCA_035512315.1 Rhodothermales bacterium
TCGGATCATCTTCGAACCTGAGGCCGCTCGCTAACGCGGGTTTGCGGATTTGGTCTCGTGTTGTTCCCGGAGACGTTCGTCCATGGGAACCCAAATCCCAGGAGTGGGCACTTGCACGACCTGAGCGTGGCCGAAGGTGCCGCACATTGACGGCACGCGGGTTGATATCAGAGCAGACAGCCTGACGGTGACTGACCTGACGCGTCGGTTGAACCCCCTTTCCTGGCCGCCGTATCAGGTCAGCCCGTCAGGCGCCATTCTTACGTGTGCCTCAAGAGTCATCGAGCCCGCATGACGAAGAATTCGTAGCTATAGAACGCGGAATAGGCGTGCCAGATATCGATCTCGCGCTGGGTCTGGGCGGCCACCTGCTGCGCATCTGGCTCATCCCGGCGCCGTTCACGAAACATCGTGACGCTCTCCTGCAGCGGCCTGTAGAAGTCATCCCACCATGAAGACGTGGGGAGAGTGAAGTGTCCTATCGTTTCATACTCGCATTGCTCGATCGCCTTCAGCATTTCCGGAACGTCGCGAATCGCGGGATACTCTCGCATCCAGAATTCCGCGCATTCGGGCGGCGGGTTCGGCTGTGACCAGCAGACTTCGGACACCACGACGTGCCCGCCAGGCGACAGCAGCGTTCGCCAGTCACGTAGTGCCGTTTCGAATCCCATGATGTAAATGGCGCCTTCACACCAGATGAGGTCGAATGAGCCGGAAGGGTAGTCGAGTCGCCGCATGTCGCCGACCCGCGCCTCGATGCGATCGGCAAGCCCGAGCGCCCGCGAGCGTGCGTTCAGGGCGCTCACGAATGGCTCATGGGAGTCGATGCCGGTGATGCGTGCTTCTGAATGTTGGGCGAGCACGAGCGTCTGCGGTCCCGTGCCGCAACCGACGTCGAGCACCCGGGTCGTTGGTCCAACGTGTGGGACCAGGGAAAGTGCTTTCAGCGTGCTGGTGGTGTCGCCCGGTCCCTGTCGCGGCAATGAATAATGGAATATCTCAAAGAATAAAGAGGTCATGGTCATTTCACTCGGTTCGGAGCGCCACGACGGGGTTGACGGTGGTCGCACGGCGTGCCGGTAGATACGACGCGCACAGCGTGACGAGGCCAAAAAGTATTGATACGCCAAGAAACGTCGTTCGGTCGAGTGGCGTGATGCCAAACAACATGCCCTGCAGAACCCGCGAACCCGCGACCGCTCCCATCAGGCCTAGCGCAATCCCTGTGCACGCGAGCAACAATCCTCGACGAATCACCAGGCCGAGAACCTGCTGAGGCTGCGCTCCGAGAGCCATCCGAATCCCGATTTCCTGCGTCCGCTGGGCGACGGTATAGGCGAGAACACCATAGACGCCGACGATGGCGAGAATTCCCGCGATGGCCGCAAAGACTGCCAGCAATACCGCATAGAACCGTTGACGAGCCACGGAGCTCGCCACAAGGCGTTGGAGCGGAATGATCGCGTCAATTCCGGCGTTCGCATCAACGGAGCGGACGATCTGAGCGAGGACGGGACGCATGCTGTCGGGATCCGTTCTTGTGCGAACCGCAAAGGACAGCAGCCCCAGCGCTGTCTGGTCTTGTTGCGGCACAGGTAGCTTCAGGCGCTGCACGACATCCAGTAATTGCCGATAGTGGACGAAGACTTCGGGAAACGGCTCCTGATCGAGCGACTCGTTCCTCAACTCCTCGACTACGCCAACCACTCGGGCCTGGATGAGAAATTTGTCGAACTGCCAATCGACGAACTCGCCGACCGGGCTCCTGTTTCCGAAGAGGAGCGTCGCCGCGCGTCTATTGATGACGAGACCCGGAGATGCACTTCCAGAGTCCGCCGCCGTGATGTCCCGGCCGGCGATGAAGGGGATGCCCATGGCTGGTAGAAAACCTTCAGTGACCGAGCGCAGCCGTGGCCTGTCTGGATTGGCTCGCATCTCTTCCAATGTTCTGCCACGAGGAACGAACGTGCCGTAAGTAATTTCTTCACCGATGAATACTCCGGCTCGCGAGAAGCCAGCCGCTTCGACGTTTGGATGCGATCGCGCGCGCCTCAATAGCTCTTCGATGGCTTCCGTCTTGCGCACGGTCGCGTAGTCGCCCGGAAACACCAGCTGAAGGGCAAGAACATTTGAGGCGTCGTACCCTTTCTCGACGGTCGTCAGCCTCACGAAGCTGTTGATCAGCAAGCCTGCAGCGACGAGCAGTACGGTCGCCATGACGAGCTGGCTGACGACCAGCACCGATTGGACGCGCGCATCGCCGGGTCGCACCGTTCTGGTTCGCGACCCGATCGTGTGTGTCAGACGTGGCTGGGAAAGGCGCACCGCAGGGAGGAGGCCAAACGCCACACACGCTGCGGCGGCCACGCCAAACGCAATGCCGAACACGCTCGGGTCAACACCGACTTCGTGCCCACGGGGGAGGATCGTTGACCCGAACATCAGCTGAAAGATGCCCGGGGCTTCAACGGCAGCCAGGTACTTCACGAGCAGGACGCCGCCTGACGCCAGCAGTGCTCCAAGGGCACCGCCGGCGCCGGCCAACACGAGACATTCCGCGAGTGCCTGGCGGATGATTCGGCTGCGACTGGCACCAATCGCCGCTCGCACCGCGATCTCGCGCCGGCGGGCAGTGCCACGAACAAGCAGCAGGTTCGCGACATTGACACACACAATCACCAGGACGACCACGACGGCTGCGAGCAACACACGAAGTGCGGGCCTCAGCTCCTTCACGACTTCATCCTTCAGAGGCTGCACATCGAATCGAGGAACTGGAAGGGGAGGAGCATTGCCCGGTCGTGCCGGGCGAATGGCGGTGCCAATCGCATTGGCTTCATCCTTCGCCGCGCTCAGCGAGACACCGTCACGAAGCCGGGCGACCACGGGTATTTGAACGGGAGGCCGCGAGGAATCGAACGGCCGGTAATAGTCCATCGGACCGGTGGGAAATTCGAACCCGGGAGGCAACACACCGACAACGGTCAATGGCGGTTGTGGCACGTTTCCACGAAGTTCCAGGTGCCGGCCGACGACCTTGGGATCCGACCGGAATAGTCGCCTCCAGGCTTCGAACCCAAGCGCAACGACGTGTGGGTCGCGTTCGTCATCTGGCTGCAGTGTGCGGCCGAGCATGGCGTTCACGCCAAGGACCGCGAACGCGTGGCCGGAGATTCGTGCGCCCCAGAGCCGCTTCGTGCCGTCCTCTGTCGCGACTAATGCCGGAATTGATTGCGAGACGGCAATGAAGTCGGTCAGTGTCGTCGTGCGAGCGCGCCATTCCTGATAGTGCACGCCGCGCTGAACGACGCGACCTGTCAGACCTAGGACGTCATTTTCCACGACGCGTACCAGCCGGTCAGCCTCTGCGAACGGCAGCGGTTCCAACAGAATCGTATCGACCACACTGTAGATGGCCGTCGTCGCGCCAATTCCCAGTGCCAGCGTCAAAACGGCGGTGACCGCAAAGCCCGGACTTCTTCTCAGTGCCCGGACCGCGTAACTGAGGTCGCGCCTGAGGTCATCAAACCATAGGAGGCGCCGGGATTCGTAGAATCGCTCACGAGTTGCGGTGACATTGCCAAACGCGCGGATCGCTTTCGCCCTGGCGTCGACAAAGTTCAGGCCCTCGTCGTCACCGAGGCGCTTCGTTTCCCGGCGGATGTGTTCATGCATCTCTTCAGCGAAGTCCTCATCCGATCGCCGATGCCAGGGCCACATGGTTATGCCTCTTCGGCTCCGAGGATGCGGCCTATCGCCGACGCCAGGCGCTTCCACTGTTGCGTCTCAGCCGTCAGCTGCTTTCTGCCGGATTTAGTGAGGGTGTAGAAGCGGGCTCTGCGGTTGTTGTCGGACGTGCCCCATTCGGCCGCAATCCAGCCCTTGTCTTCCAGACGCTGGAGTGCGGGATAGAGGGACCCATGATCGACCAGGAGAGTTTCGTCAGACTGCCGTTGAATGCTCAGGGTGATGCCATGGCCGTGCTGAGGTCCGAAGACGAGCGTGCGGAGGATGAGCAGATCCAGTGTTCCTTGCAGGAGGGTGATTCGATCTGTTCCTTCCTTTCTAGTAGACATACGACCAGAGTATCGATCCACTCTGGTAGGATGTCAACCTGACCAGGGTGGCGGAGGCTCCGTTACTTTCGTGAGCTGAGGAAGAACCGCACCGCAAACACCAATACGAACAATCCCATCGCCAGCAGGATCAGCCGAGTAACCGTCATCTGCATCCTCCGTTCGTGTTTTCTCTACCCCTGAATCCGCTTTCTGTCGTCGCCCGTAATATCACACAACGAGACCGCGTTTAGTTGGATGGGGAGCGTTAGCCCGGCACTCGAGCTTATCGGTCTTCCCGCTATACTGACGCGGGCTCGCGAACCCACCCCACGGCTTCCCTTGGAGCTAACGACGGTGTCCTGGAAGACCAG
>DATKEJ010000050.1:0-8313 GCA_035512315.1 Rhodothermales bacterium
GACTCTCCCGACTGACAGAATCGAATTGGTAGTTGGCGGTGCTAAGGTTGAAACCCGCCCAGGCGAACCCGCTGACGACGTGGACGATGATTCCGATCGACAGCCACCAGGATTGCGGGACGAACCAGACGCCATACCAGATGAGCGGAATGACTACGAGCACCCAGCTCGATGCCTTCAGAACCACACTGTTTCCGAATCGGTCGGCGTTCTCTCCCCAATACCGCATCGTCAGGAAGTTTGACACACCGGCGGCCGAGACCATCGCTGTGAACTCCCAGTATTTGAACTGGAGCGTCTCCAGGAAGTACACGACGAAGAGCGGTGCGACGACGAAGGTCGCAATGTGAAACACGGAGTTATAGAGCGCCAGCCGGCCGAAATCGGTCTTGAAGCTCGTCTTTAGAAATTCGACGAGACCCTCCCCTCCAGGGGTCGCAAATTCCAGATTCGGATCGTAGTGCCGGCTGAGGAAATAGACCGAAAGCATCCGCCCGAGAAACGCGACGAAGAATATCAGCGCGAAACCAAGTCCCGACCGTTCCGGCGATAGCGCCTCGAGAATCAGACCTCCGATCGCCATGGTGACGAACGACACCAAGCCGACCGAGCGATTCCGTCGTCCAAAGTACTTTCCGCGATAGTCATCAGGAACGAGGTCGCCCATGAGCGACGACCATGCGGGCGCCGGCAGCAGGCCGAACACGAAAAAGGCCGAGGCGACCGCAATGAAAAGCCAGACAGGACCGCCAAATATGCCCATCGCCGCGGCCGCCAGCCACATCGAGCCTTGGATCGAAGAGGAAATCACCATGAGTCCCTTCCGGGACCCAATCGCATTTACGAGGCGAACTACGAGCAGCTGCGACATCGATGCGAGTAACTGCGGCACCGAGCCCAGCAGGCCAAGCTGAAACGGACTCGCCCCCAGAAATACTCCAAACGCCGCGAGATACGACGTCCCGAAGCCGTTCATAACGCCCCAGGCCCGACCATCCTGTATCGAGTCCTTCAGTGTCGACTCGATTCGCTCCGACTCACTTCTTCCAGCCATCCGTCGCATAGTGCTGCTTCGATCTCCGGGTCGCAACATCGCCACAAAGCGGCAGAGATACCACGCTCAGCGCCTGCGGATTCCCGGACGGAAGGGCTTTTCTTGTGCGTATTTCTTCAAGAACGCTGAAATCGAACCTCGAATGGCTTCGGATCCGGAGTGCGGCCCGGATCGCCGGCCGCTATTGCATGGAATCCCGACTCGGATGGTTATTTTCGGGCCCTGTGTGTCGGATTCATGTACGCTGTTAACCTTGTTCTGCCGCGTTACCCAGTAGCCCGCCCTTGCCTCCATGAGCACATCCTATTCCAACGACCAAGCCACACGGCCTGACGATGCGCCAAGCATGGCGTATCTGATCGGGGCGTGTCTCGTCGCTTCGCTCGGGGGCCTCCTGTTCGGATTCGATACGGCGGTCATCTCGGGCACCGTCGAGCGCGTAACCAGGCAGTACGACCTGTCGCCACTTCTTGAAGGCTGGTTCGCAAGCTCGGCGCTGGTGGGATGCATCGTGGGAGCTGCGATCGCCGGGTTCCTTGGAGACAAGTACGGCCGCAAACCGACGCTCATCGTTTCCGGTGCCCTGTTCCTCCTATCTGCGATCGGATCGGCGATTCCCCCCACCTTCGAAATGCTCGTCGGCGCGCGGCTCATTGGCGGCGTCGGCGTCGGGATGGCGTCGGTCCTCGCCCCTCTTTACATCAGTGAGTTTTCGCCCCCGCATCTGCGCGGGCGGCTCGTCGCATTCTATCAGCTGTCGATCGTGACAGGCATTCTACTGTCTTATCTGTCGAACTGGATCATCCTGCGCAACGCACAGCGCGCCGCCGCCGCGCCCCCCGGCGAGGGGCTTTTCGACTGGATATTCGTCACCGAATACTGGCGCGGGATGTTCGGGGCGGAGGTGATACCCGCCCTGCTATTCATTGTGCTTCTCCTCTTCGTGCCGGAGAGCCCCCGATGGCTGATCAAGGCGGGCCGCGACGAGGAAGGATTCGAGGTCTTGAAGCGGATCAGCGGCGGCGCAACCGCGCGGCGCGAGTCCAGGGAGATCAAAACGGCACTCTCGAGAGAGGGAGGATCCCTTCGCGAGCTCTTTCAGCCGGGACTCAGAACAGCGCTGATGGTCGGAATAATGCTATCGGTATTCGGGCAGCTGTCAGGCGTAAACATCGTCGTCTACTATGGCCCGAAGATCCTGATGACCGCCGGCTACGAGGATCTCGGCGCCCTGCTGAGCCAAGTCGGTTTCGGTGTGATTAACCTGATCTTTACCATCCTCGCGCTGCTCCTGATCGACCGTTGGGGACGCCGCCCTCTGCTGATCGGCGGGATGGCCGTCGTCACGTTTGCCCTCCTATTCATCGGATCGATGTTCCTCGCGGGCGTCGAGGGAACCGACAGCACCGTCGTCGTATCGAAAGAGGTCGGCCTTTGGATCGGCATCGGGCTCTGCGTCTACATGGCGGCCATCGCTTTCTCGATCAGCGCAGTCATCTGGGTGCTCACCCCTGAGATTTTCCCGAATCGAGTCCGCGGCCGCGCAGCCTCCATCGCCACATTTGCGAACTGGACGACCAATTCCGCGAGCGCGATGGTATTCCCGTGGTACGTTGCGGCCTTCGGCATGCACGTGAGTTTCTTCACATCCGGCATAATCTGCCTGGTCGCCACAATCTTCTTCTGGAAATTCGTGCCTGAAACGAAAGGCCGAACGCTTGAGGAAATCGAGAGGTCGTGGCGCAGGGGCGAATAATCATTCGCTGATACATTCGCCCATACATTCGCCCATACATTCGCCTGAATCGCCCCGGTTTTGCCGGAGACTCCAAACTTTGAGAACTTGGAGTCATGAACAGAGCAACGAGGTATTCTCCCGAGGTCCGCGAGCGGGTTGTTCGGATGGTGTTCGATCACGAGCACGACTATACGTCACAGTGGGCCGCGATCGAGTCTATTGCGGAGAAGATCGGCTGTACGGCCGAGACGCTTCGCCGATGGGTTCGCCGGTCGGAGCGTGACGAAGGCCGCATACCAGGCGTGACGAGCGATGAGAGTACGCGTATCAAGGAGCTTGAGCGCGAGAATCGTGAGCTGCGCCGCGTGAACGAGATTCTGCGCAAGGCATCTGCGTATTTCGCACAGGCGGAGCTCGACCGCCGACCGCGATAATGGTGCGTTTCATCGATGATCACCGCGACGAGTACGGAGTCGAGCCGATCTGCAGAGTACTGCCGATTGCTCCGTCGACCTACTATGCACACAAGGCATGTGAAGACGATCCGACGCTGCGTTCGACGCGAGCAAAGCGCGATGAGGATCTCTCAGGCGAGATCCAGCGCGTGTGGGATGCGAACCGTAAGGTGTACGGCGTGAGAAAGGTCTGGCAGCAGCTGCATCGTGAAGGCTTGCGCGTGGCACGCTGTACCGTTGCCCGACTGATGGAAAAGATGGGTCTGCGCGGTGTCGTTCGCGGCCCCTCTGTCAAGACTCGTCTATGCCCGACCTCGCGACCCGTTGTCCGCGATCCGAGGCGATCAGGTCCTTCAGCGGCGGTCGCCCCTCGGCGGCAGCGAACTTCTCCCCTACGTGGCCATCGTCAACGGAGGCAGCATGGGCGCCTTGTCGTGCCGATAATCTTTCATATTCTTGAGGATGGCGTCGAGCATTTTGACCGCCCGGACGATGTGCGGGCCCTTGTTCAGCATGACGCACTCGGCCTGAAGAGCTGAAGCCGCGTCGGTAACTTCAGCGCGCGACGGAAGCCCCTTCTTTGCCAGCGTTTCCAGCACCTGCGTGGCCCAGACTTCAGGGACGTGCGCGGCCTGGCACAGCCCGAGGATCTCCTCCTGGATGAGCGCCATATTCTCCCAGCCGGTTTCAACCGCAAGGTCGCCGCGCGCGATCATCACACCCACCGGGTGCATCTGCATCGCCTTCAGCAGGATCTCGGTGAGATTATTGAATCCACTCTGGGTCTCGATCTTGAGCACCACGCCCACGCGGTCGCGAGCCCCCAGCCTGTCGAGTTCCTCAATCAGATCCTTAACATCGTCGGGCGTATTGACGAACGACATGTTCACGACGTCTGCATGCGTTGCGACGAATTCGAGATCCTCGCGGTCCTTTGCTGTAAGTCCGCGCGTCTTCAGCTTCGTATCCGGGAAGTTGATTCCCTTGTCGGCCCCGAGTCGCTGGCCCTCGGCCTTAGTGTATGTCAGCTCAATTTCGAGCTGCTCTCCGGGGATCCTCGAAACAACCCGCCCCTCGATCTTCCCGTCGTCGAACCGAACGCGATCATTCACCTCGACGTTGTCGAATACTTCCGGATTGGTGCAGGATACATGGGCCGGACGGATCACCTTGCCGTCTTCGTCCGCCTCGGCGGATTCCCCCTCGGTCGGGGCTTTGTGCAGGATGAGGCGCTCGCCGACCTTGAGCAGCAGCTTCTCTTCCTTTGGGGTCAGCTCGCCAACGGGTTCGCCCTCGGCATCCCACGAGTTTATGTGCAGCGTCGTGCCGGTGACGAGAAACGCGCGGTCAAATCCATGAGCCCAGCATCCCTCCATCTCCTTTCGAACCACAAGAAAATAGCGTTCCTTCCGTCGCGTATCGTGGAAGTAGACTGTGTCTCCCTCCTGCAACTGATTGACCCACTCGGCGGAGACTGGAATTCGAACGCCGGTTTCCTCCGCGACTTCGGCTTCTCCTGGACCCAGCCACACGATCGCCGGCCCTTTTACGAACCCGAAGCTGTCGCGGTGCGGCGAGCTGCACAGAACCCTCGGTCCCGGCTCAATGGGCCCCGTCCGAATTTTCGGACCGCCAAGATCCATGCATACTTTCACGCTGCGGCGTTGCTGCTCCGACGCCTGCCGCGCATTTCCGATCATCGCAGCCCACGTCGCCCTGTCATCGTGCGCACAATTGATGCGCGCGGAGTTCATTCCCGCTTCGACGAGCGCATGAACCAGACGATAATCACGCGCAGCCTCGGCCGGCAGCGTCACCATGATCCGGACCCGCCGTCCTTTCGAGCGATTGCCGAAGAGCGCTTTTGTATGGGAGCGCAGCAGCTTATCCCCCCTCTTGATTGAAACGGAGGTTTTGGCAGAATGGAACGGTTCGTTCCCGATAATCGCCTTGAGAATGCTTCGGGTGCTCAGGAGGCTCGCAAGCATGTGACCCTGGGCCCGGGCGAGGCGCGATAGTCCGAGCTGGCCAAGCTTCATCTGCAGATCGCGGATGTCATGCCGTCGAACCGCCCGATAGTGAAGGAGATTCGCCGCACTTTTCCGAAATCTCGGATGCACGTCTGCCAGGTTAGACTGGAATTCTCTCTCGTAGTCCCCAGCATCCTGAATCAGCAGATCGATCTGTTCAATCAGCCGTTCGATCCTTTCCCGCTTGACCTTCATTGGTTTTATGTTCTTGGTGCAAGGTGTTTGGTGCAACGTGCAAGGTGCGAGGTGCTTCGAAGTTCGAGGTTCGAGGTTCGATGTCCATCACTCAGAGGTGGTAATTCGTGCGAAATCGGGTCTCCGATTCGCAGGAGAATTAGCAATTTGGAATCAGCATGCACCATGCACCATGCACGAAGTACATTCGTCGGACCTCGGACTTCTGACTTCGGACCCTAATTAATTGCGCCCACTGAACCACATAGAGCAGGCTTTCACCTATTCGAATGAGGTGAATCCCCTATGCGTTGCCATCGTCCTTCGTGTCAGAGGGGTTCCGCGGGCATCCAGGCTTCGGGAGGCACTCGACGCACTCCAACAGCGCCACGTCCTGCTTCGATGTTGCATCGTGAAGGATCGAAGCGGGCACGTATTTCGGAAGATGGATCCCATCGGTCCAATCCCGCTGCGACTGATCGATCGTCACGGTCCGAGCCATTGGGAGGATGTGGTGGAGGGCGAGCTCAATACGCGTTATGACGCCTCCGGTCCTCTTGTGCACCTGGCGCATGTTGCCGGCGACTCGGACGAGAGTGAACTGATACTGGTACTTCACCACGCTATAATGGATGGCGTCTCGGCCCGCCTCCTCCTCCATGAAATGCTTCATCTGGTCAATGATCGGCCGCTTCCGCCTCCACTCGACCAGGACCTGCAAGTCGAAGAACACGCTTTCCCGCCGGCTTATCGGGGTTTGGGGCTGGTTTTGAAGCTTGTCCGCTTTATGTCGGGACAGATGTGGAACGAGCTGGTCTTCGGCCTCAGGGGCATTCGCGTGCCTGCTGCGACATCGCCTCGTAACCGCGTTCTCCACCTCAGCCTGCCGGCGGATGTCTCCCGTCGTATCAGTCTCCGCATCGGCCGCGAGGGCCTTACCCTGAATGGCGCGATCAGCGCGGCCCTGCTGACGGCGGTGCGCAGGACGCTGCACCCAGACAGCCGCGCGCGTCTCATGCGCGCACTTTCATTTGCTGATCTCCGGCCGGGGCTCCACCCGGTTCCGAATGAGTCCGTTCTCGGATGCATGATCTCGATGCTCCGGGTCACCGCCGCGATCGAGCAGAACGACGATTTGCTGCAGGTCGGCCAGCGCCTGCGACGCGAAATGTTTGCGGCGGGCAGGACCGGCGATCCCTATCTCTTTGCGCTCGTAGCCGGGCGCCTGACCCGCCTCGCGCTCCGGTTTCGCGTGAGCAGGATGGCAAACTCTGCAGTAAGCTTCCTGGGCAAGCTGAATCTGGAACCGAGTTATGGCGACATGGAGCTGCTTGACGTCCACGCGTTTATCACCAACAACGTGGTTGGGCCGGAGTTATCAGGGTTCGCGAAAGTCCTGTTCGGACGAATCGAACTTGACCTCACCTACCTCTCGTCCGAAATCTCGGAATCGACCGCACGTGAACTTCTGTCCGCTATTGAGGTATCTTTGCGTAAGCTTGCTGCCTGACCGGGCTGTACGAGACGTCAGGCATCAGAATCACCGCGATATCGACCGCAGAGTTCGTGACAGTGATCGCGCTGTCTCCTTGGTGGTATCGCCGTAAACAGAGTTCGCATCATCGTGAAAAAGATCGTCTCAACTGCCGCCCTTCTGGTCACTGCCTGCCTCGTGTGGCTTGGATTCAACCGGGCTCCGCTTCCCCCGACGCCCGAAATCAGCCGGATCATCAGCAAGCAGGTTAAGCTGAAGTTCAAAATGAACAAGGTCGACTACACCAACGTCGAGCTTGCCCTCGACGAGGGGCGCGATAATCTCTTCGTCCAGTTCAGCATGTCGGATGCGTGGAAGGGCGGACGGATCGGACTTGTCGTCGACGGGATGACGGAAGGAAGTAGGTCGAAGGGCAAGAGCCCATCGGAGTACGAGAAAGACAGCAGGAGCAAGTCGAAAGACGGGAAGAACTTCGGGCAGTTCATGAAAGACAAGAAGGGAAAGCCTGTTCGACACTACTCGTTCATCCAGGAAGTGGCCGAAGGGAAAGACGGCAAGACGTATCTGAAGATGACGTATGACGGACCTGACGTCCCAATGCTGGATCTGCTCGAAGTCAAAAGCGGCGTCACGATTCCGCCCAAAATCGCAAAACGATTCGGCCTGGAGAAAGGCATTCAGCTCGAACCCGGTACTGTTGCATTTGATAAATCCATCAACGGATTCTGGCTGCCGATCAAGCTTGGGTAAAACGATAGGCGAAACGAGAGACGAGAAACGCTAAACGCTAAACGTCGACCATCAGCAATCGTCAGCCTCGCGCCTGTTGCGCGTCTGACGGGCAGGGCACGACCTCGTCGTCAGCTTCCTCTATAGGTGGAATATCCAAACGGACTTAATAGCAGGGGCACATGATAATGGCGGCCATCCTGCCCGACACGAAACTCGATCCGAACGACCGGATAGAAGTGCTCCTGCTCACCAAAATAGGCAGCCAAATCGAACGTCAATCGGTAGATGCCCTGCTCGATTTCGTGGCTCACGAGGTCGCTCACGCGTCCGTCCTCGTTCGTCACGCCATCGGAGAGCACCTCCCAGCTTCCTCCAACCAGACGCTCAAGGCGAATGGGTACACCGGCTGCGGGGCGCCCGGTTGACGTGTCGAGCACATGGGTCGTGATAGGGCTCCTCATTCCGGTTCGATTCATTGCTCTGCCAGGCGGCTGGTCCGTTCCTTAACGATGTGGGAAAACGATCTGCTCCGAAACTCGTCCATTGTAAGGCCGGTCTCCGCGGCTTCGTCCATGGAGATGGCTCCCGAATTGACGGCGCGAAGGAAGTAGTTCAGTAGCCCCTGGCCCGTGGCG
>DATKEJ010000051.1:0-13576 GCA_035512315.1 Rhodothermales bacterium
TCGAATCTGAGGAGGCAGGCGCGGTGTTCTCCGGTCAAGGCGGTGATCACCTGTTTCAGCACGGAAAAAACAATCTGATAGCTGCCGAATCTTTGCGACGCCAAGGGATCGGCGCAAGCTTTCTTCGTTCAGTCATAAATGCAAGCCGAATGTCGGACCAGTCAATCTGGTCGATCCTCAATGATGCCTACCGATATGGGCTTTTACGCTTTCGGTACGACCCGTACGATTCGTTCGAAGCACCGTCGATTTTGGCGGCTGAGGCACGAGCCGCCTCATCCGACGTCTACATCCATCCTTGGATCTGTATGGCGGAACGAGTTCCTGCCAGCAAGATCAAGTTCATATTCGACCTTGTTGACACGCAGCTGTTCTATCTGCGTCCGTATGCCCCCGCCGATCAGATTCACCCTCTCATCTCCCAACCGATAGTGGAGTGCTGCCTCCGAATACCGTCCTACGAAATGGCGCTCGATGGCGTATCCAGAGGGCTTGTGCGCAGAGCGTTCAGAGACGCTCTTCCGGCGAAAGTTGCCGATCGAAGGTCGAAAGGCACGACAACGAGTTACTTCAACCAACTATTGTTAAAACACCTTCCGGACGCTCGGGAACTGTTGCTGGAGGGACGACTCGTTCAGGCGCGAGTGCTTGACCGGCCGGTGCTGGAAAAGCAGCTGTCGGAGCACTCGCTGATCCGAGGGGGAGGATTTCGCTCCGTACTGGATGCAGTTCGAGCAGAGGCATGGTTACGCGCCTGGCAAAATTAACAGGCCCTCGTCATGAGCGCTCGGGCACCAGCGCAGTGTGCCAGGCGGGTCATGGGTGCGGACGGTGGAGTAATGCTCGCGCCGCCGCCCGACTGCTGTGGCAGGAATCGGATGGTCCGATAAGGACAGGCCTGGCGGTTGTTGCCGTCCTCGTCCTGGTTTCCTCTGCACTCGCAACCCTTGCACCCGTCCTGCTCAAGATGGTAGTCGACTTGCTGTCAGCCGCCGGCTCTTCACATGCCAGTCCGATCGATATCGCACTCCTCGTTGCCGGCTATGCCGCCGTTCAGTGGCTAGTCAAGATTGTGTCAGAGATACGCATGGTTGTAGTTGGCCGCACCGATCAGAGACTTCATCGACGGTTGAGTTCCCGTTTGCTCGCAAGGGTAATGGCGTTGCCGGTTGGCAAATACGTCGGTCTCAAGCCCGGAGTCGTCAGCCAGACTTTGGCGAACGGCCTTACCGGGTATCGACTGATCGTTCAGCACATGTCGTCATCCGTACTTCCTGTGATCCTGGAGCTTGGCCTGATCGCCATCGTTATCACCGCCCTTGGGGAACCCTTGTTTCTGCTCATTATCTGTCTCGCGCTCCTCAGCTACGTACTCGTTCTGTCCGTCGGCGCCACCAGCTTGTCCGCAACCGCCCGAATGGTGTCCGCTTCTCAGATTGAGTCCAGTTCTTTGCTTACGGAGATCGTACAGGGCCTGGAAACCATCAAGTACTTCTGCAGCGAGGACCTCTTCAGACTGCGGTTCGTACGCAGGCTACTCCTCGCACAACGACAATGGAGCCGCTTCTACTTACAAAAGGGCGTACAGGGAGCTCTGCTCGCTACGGTCTTCGGTGTAGCCCTCATAACGTCGACGTATCTAGCCGGCCGGAAGGTTCAGGCCAACCAAATGACGGTCGGCGATTTCATTCTGGTCAACGCCTACATGATTCAGGCCTTCCGGCCGATGGAAATGCTTAGCTATGCGCTCCGGGACGTCGCGCAGGGACTTGCGTTCATTGAGCGAATGGTCGATCTCATTCGCGATGACCCAAGGGTAAACAGCCTCGGACGACCATTGAGGCCAAGTCGTGGTGCATTGACGTTCGAACGCGTAACGTTCTCATATGGAAGCTCGACGTCCGTACTGAGGCAGGTGAGCTTTCACTTGGAATCCGGGGCGACAGTCGCGGTGGTCGGACCGAGTGGCTCAGGAAAGTCTTCGCTGATACGACTACTCGTCAAGTTCTTTGAGCCTGACAGCGGCCGCATCCTTCTTGATGGCGTGCCGATTTCGGAGATCGACACGGCCAGCTTGCGGACCGCGATTGCTGTGGTTCCTCAGGACATAACATTGTTTGAGGATAGCGTTGCAAATAACATCGCAATAGGAAATGCACATAGTTCTGCCGACGATATTCGGCGCTCTGCAACAGTTGCGGGAATGCATGACGTCATTAGCTCGTGGCCTAGCGAATATCAGACCATGATCGGGGATCGCGGTCGACGACTGTCGGGAGGAGAGAGGCAACGAATTGCGATAGCACGAGCTGTGCTCAGGCGGCCTCGGTTCCTGGTACTCGACGAAGGCACTTCCGCATTGGATTCAGCGATGGAGAGACGGATACTCGCTAATATCGCGCAAGAGGCGTGGAAGCCGTCGATACTCGTCGTGGCGCACAGGTTGGCTACGGTTATGCATGCCGACCAGATTCTCGTGATGGAAAATGGAGCGGTCGTCGCCAGGGGTTGCCACGATGAGCTGCTTTGCAGGTCCAGTACTTACAAGGAGATGTGGGTTGCGCAGCAACCGCGGACGTTGAGGGAACGAGGATCAAGGTCGCCGTAGCCCGTCGGGCTCCTGCTACGGAGCGCAAGTCGACGGTACGCGGTTCCGGAAGAGTTGGGTTTGTTCCTTGCTGTCGTAGACGCGGCCACCCTGTACTGTGTAGCGGACGGAGTCCGTGTTGGAGATATCGATCAGAGGGTCGTGATCAAGGACCAGGAAATCCGCGATTTTCCCTTCTTCCAGGGAACCAATATACCGATCGAGGCCCAGTTTGGCTGCATTTCCCAGCGTAACCGCTCTAAGGATGTCGCGCACGGACATACCACCATTTGCGAGATAACGCATCTCCGTGTGCAGCTGGCTACCCGGCATATTGTGGCCGCTTATGCTAATAGCGACACCCGTCTCCGATGCTTTTGCGACTTGACGCGCTACTCGTATGCGTCGACTGTCGACAGAAGCTATTGGCTCCCGCGCGCTGACTCTGGGACTACTGGAAGCGTCGATTCCTTCCCGGTCGGTTTCCCCTGGGCCGTGCATCCCGTTCTCGACAACGGACACGTTGCCCAGAGAGATCAGGACGTTCGGTGTCCATACGTGTCCCGACTTCCGCAACAATTCCGCCACATCCTTGAAGTATGGGATGGGAAGATATGAATGCTCACTGCCCGAGTAGCCATCGACCACTCGCGTCATCGCTCCATCGAAATTCTCCACGTGCGAATAGATGCCGAGCCCTGCTGCGCGAGCCGCCTGCGCTAGCCATCGTTGCTGCTCCCGAATCGGAGTGTTGTACTCTTTGAGGGTGCTGACTCCGAGTATCTTGTGAAGAGTTATCGCACGTCGTGCATCTTCATATGTCCTCAGCATCCGCCATGGATAGCCGATAGCTCCCGATGCCGAGTGCGTCCAGCGAGGTCCGAACATGCGTCCTGCCCGTTGCAGGTCCGCAGCTGCGGCCGCTCCGTCGTCCAGAATTCCACCGGGTTCCCAGGCGGTAGTGATTCCATAGGCAATCGCGCTGGTGTCGTTAAAGGAGGAATTCGGAAGCTTGAACGCTGAGAGTCCGATGGTGCCATTCCTGCCGCCAATGCGATGGTAGTGGCTATCGATGAATCCCGGCAGTATTGTCTTACCTCGTACCTCGATGACGGCCGCACCCTCTGGAATGGTGATTTGATCCGCCAACCCCAGCTGAGCAATCTCGTTTCCCCGAACGACGATTGCGCCGTCATCGACTATCGGCCCTACCCCATGGTCGGCTGATAGCGTCAACAGGCGAGCATGTTTGAATACCACAGCTTGCGGCTCACTCTCGATACTGATATCGACGTGCAGAGACTGCGAGCTGCCGATCAAGTTGCTGTCATGGAAATCGATTTTCGTGCCGAGTGAAGAGACGAAATGACGCCGGTCTGTCCACGATGCGTAATAACCTCCCAATCCGGCGACAGGCTGCGCAGATGGGTTTGCGAGCGATATGCTGGTCAATTCGCCCGCCCTGCGAGGCTGCAGCCACAGAGACGCATCGCGAGCCGTTAGCAATAGAAGACCCAAATCCGGAGAAGGGGCGATGCCAATGATATCTTCGTCTGCGATCGCCAGTGGCTTTGCGCGGTCTCCGTCCAGATCAGATGCCATCAGAACCATCTGCTTCTGCGAGGTCGGATAGCTATAGATCAGCCGCTCCCCGTCTGGACTGAATCCTACATAACGCGACGACAACGACAACGTCGCTCGGTTACTGGATGGCGGCGCTGACGCGATCCTGTTGAATGAACCTGAATATGACGGTGTCCATCCGAACTCTCCGTTGGTCCCCGAGTCAGTCGAGTATTCGCGTACTATCGCGATCTTCGTTCCATCCAACGACCATCGTGGCAGCAGATAGGTAGCACCGGCTTCGGCAAGAAGCTCATTCGGCCTGCTCTTCTCTCGACTCACCACCATCAGGCGCCCAGAGAAGTACTCGGGCTCTGCAGACGGGAACGCGATATAGGCAACCGATTCTCCATCCGGGGATATCGACGGCATGTACTCGAAATCGTCAGAGCATGTCAGGCGTCTGACGCTGGCGGACTGCCGGTCGTAGATCCAGATGTAACCGACAGCGGAGAACACAAGCCACCGGCCATCCTCGGCCATACTTGGCCAGCGAACAATCCTCGCCTTAGTCTCCTTCAGTGGGTGTGGTGCAATCGGCGTCGCTCGCTTCTGGATCTCCCGGTCAACTTCGACTTGAAACGGTATTGTCCTCGATCGGCCCGTCGTCAGACTAGCTGACCAAATCTTTCCGGCATGCCAATAGACGATGGCCGTTCCGTCCGGTGTAAATGCGTACCGCGGCCGCTCCGGATGTGATGCTCCGTACGCCGCATCGTCAGCGTCTTGCAGATAGACCAGCGGCCGCTCTTCGGCACTACCCAGCCTTCGAATCCGGATTTCCGTGCTTCGATCGTCGTACTGGCGAAACCAGGCGAGTACGGCCCCATCCGGCGAGATCTGCGGCGCAAATTCACTGTAGCTAGCACCATCATCAGTGACCATGGAGCGTGAACCCGTGGCGGGATCAAGAGAAAACATCCGCACAGTGAACCTGTCGAGGTGGTTCTCGAGGGACCCTTCCGAAAAGTAAATACCGCCCTCGGGCGATTGGATGCCCGAGAACGTGTGTATGCGTGGTCTCAGGCGTTCGAAGGTGTCCAGGTCTATCCATGGCCCCTTCTTGTGCTGCAGTTCGGATAACTCTCCCGTTCGTGGATCCACCGTGTACAGTGACACTTCCGCATTAGCTATCTCCATGTTTCCGCGCGCGGCGATGATTCGCCGGCGGTCATTTGTCCAATTCAATACACCTATGACATCGGATTTCGAACTAGTAACCTGGCGAGACGCCAAACCGCCTATTTCCTGCTCCCATATGTTCTTCGCGCCCGAACGGTCGCTTATGAAGTAAATTGAAGTCCCGTCTATCGAGAAGAGAGGCGCCTGATCCCATGCCGGACCGCGAGTTATCGCCTCCGCAGTGCCGCCGTGGACGGGAAGCAGATATATGTCGCCCAACAGATCAAATGCGACGCGGGTTCCGTCGGGAGCAACGTCGACGCTCATGAACGTTCCCTCTCGCGTCTTAAACGACACTTGCGTGAACGATGTCGCCGGCCGGCGGTCGTGCTCGTGCGCCGCATCGGACCGCCTGATGGGCCGGCCTGACGGTTGATGTCGCATACCGTCTCGCGCCAAGCCAGACGGGACGGGAATCTCGGCGAGTATCGCTATTGCGCCGGCCGTCAACAGTCCCTGCAGGCACACCGCCAACAATCGACGCACAACTCCATTCCCGGCAGATTGAGCCGATCAACGCGTCTTTGCTACCACTCTTTCGTTACTTGCAGAGAGACAAATCTGCCGAGACCCGTTGCGTTGGCACTGTCGTATCCTTGCGCACCGAACGCATCGACGAACGGCGGATCTTCGTTCAGGAGATTCTGCGCATGAAATGAAAGTCCTGTGTTGCTGAGAAGGCCGCTGTCGCGCGGCAGCTGGTACGCGACGGTCAGGTCGACTGTGGTCCATGAAGACACCGACCGGTCGGGCTCGCTGTTCTGATCCGTGTATCCATCGGCGTAGTTGACGTAGCCCGAAACAGTCCACGAATTTCCGATCCAGGTTAAATTCGTGCGCATCCTACTGTCGATGGGCCTGCCCACCGTGCCGACTTCCTCCAACAGTGGATCCGTTGCAAGCAGGGCGCGCTTGAAGTCGAACAGAAAGCTGCCGTTGAAGCCTAGTTCCCAGGCCCCGATAGCCGTCTCCCGCCGATAGGAGGCAAGAAGCTCGAAGCCGTTTACTTCAGACTTCGATAGATTGTTGCGTCGGGCGTTGAGGATTCCTCCAACGCCGACAGCTCCGGATGTCAGATCCTCCGCAGGCGTCGTCGTGCCGAATACGGACTCCTGGTACCTGGTATCGCTCGCGAACTCATTAATCTGCTCAAGCGTTGGGTCGACTGTCATTAGTGACGAAAAGCGGGGCAGAAAACCGTCGAGTAAGCTAATGAATGGCAAGTCGATTCGGTTTCTGAAATCGACGTTGAAATACGTCACGTCAATTGACAAGCCGTCCGCGGGAGCCAATTGAATACCCGCAGTCCAGGTAGTTGCCTCTTCCGCCTTCAGATTTTCATTTCCACCTCGGAGGATAAGAGCTGTGAACGGTATGAGACCGGCGTCCACGAACTCCTGCGGCAGGAAAATAATGCTGTTACCTGGCGCCGTTGTATCCAAATCCCAGAGGGCCGGCGCCCTGAACGAAGTGCCGAAGGTGCCGCGCAGCGTCAAAACATCAGAGGGCGACCATACGAATCCGAATTTCGGGTCAACAGTATCTCCGAAGTCACTGTAACGTTCATAACGACCTGCCAGCGAGAGTTCGAATCTTCCGGCCATCGATCCCGGCTCCCGACCCCGTGCAATCGGGATGAAGACCTCGGCGTACCCGGCGAAGACGTCACGACTGGCGGTAAGCCCGGGAACAACCATTGGCATCTCGATTTCGGCACCAAGCCGTCGCTCGGTAGCAAGCGACTCCTCGCGCAATTCGAGTCCGGTAGCCAATCGAACATAGCGGCCGTTGCTAAGCTGCAGAATTTCACCATTCAGGCCGAGTTCGAGCGATGTCAGCTCCTGCTCTGCGGTAAAACCGCCTGTATCCGTTGTAAGTCCTGCCAACACATTCGCACCTGTGTGCGATCCGTCCCCGAATGGATTAAACGCCAAAGACGGCTCTGATGACGCCAGCGCTCTTTCGAATGCGATCTCGTTAAGCGAGTTGCGTGCATTCTGAATCGACTCCTCCTTCGACCAGTTGGCGGCGATTTCGGCGCTCCACCGGTTGAACAGATTCAAGCGAACGCCGAGGACCGCACCGTCCGAATCGGTAGTTCCTGCTACGAGCTCCGACCCAATGTCGTCTACAAGCGAGTAGTTGCTGACAAAAACAGTTGACAGCCCGCTATCGGTCGGATCGACGAAGAACGGATTGCTATCGGGTACATCGAAGCTGCGAAGTGTCTGATCGATTCGATACAGACTCTCACCCCGCGAAAGAAGAAGCTGCCCAAAAGCTTCGGCTGGTCCAAAGTCTTGCGCGAGATGCAGGAAAAAGCTATGGCGCTCCTGACGCGGCAGTAAATCCTCTGCCACACGGAAGTCGTGGAGATTCAGCTCAACATTGGTCGAGAAGTCGCCCGGGGTAAGGCCGGTGCCGTCTTGCTCATGGGGAATGGGATATGTTTCGTCCCCGGCTTCTACGTTTGCCGGATTGCCGCCTGCCTGTCGCCAATCGCTCCCGCCGAGCGACGTCAGGTCGGCACTGGCCGAGAATTCGCGGTCCCTACTCGCTAGGCTATCCCGTTGGTAATACTCGTAGGATGCCAATACGCTCCCGTTAGTCCATGCCTTACCAGCTGCCTGTGAGACGACAATCTCTGCCATGTCACCCGAGGTGACCGATCCGTACTTGACTCGTGTCTCAGCACCGTCGTACGCATCGCGGAGAATGAAGTTGACGACGCCCCCGATGGCGTCGGAGCCGTAGACGGCGGAAGCCCCATCGGTTAAGACTTCGACCCGCTCAACTGCGCTCAGTGGAATTCGGGACACATCGGTGAAACGCGCGCTCAGTCCACTGGGACTCAGTCTGCGACCGTTCAGCAGGACCAGGGTAGAACCAGGCCCCAGTCCGCGCAGATTTATCGATTGACCGGCAGTAATATTGTCAACCGAACCGCCGGCGGCGGCGCTTGCATTGCGGTCATTCAGCGCGTCCTGTGCGGCGCCCGCACCAAAATTCTGGGGAAGACTCTCTATCAGATCGCCGACTGTCGAAAAGCCGCCTCGGTCGATGTCTTCACGAGTCAGGGCCACCACAGGAGATGCACGCGTGGCTCCTCGGATACGACTGCCGGTGACTAGAATCTCCTCGATAGGCTGCGCTTCAATCCCTTCAATATTGTTTGGCAGTGCCTCGGTGTTGACGCGCCGTTTTCGCGAGCGTTCCATCGCTGCTGAAGGATAATCGGTTTGAGTCGAATCGGACGGGACGTTTTGCACGTTGCGAATAACTATTCCTTGAATGCCCTGCTCTGCGATGAGCCCCGTTCCCTCCAAGAGAAGGCTGAGGGCCGCCATGGGCTCATATGTTCCTTTCACGGCGTTCGTGTGAATGCCCTTTACAAGCTCGGCCGTGAATCCAACCTGCACGTTCGCCTGATGGGCATACGTGTTCAGCGAAGGCGCGGCAGGTCCTGCGTCTATCTCAAAAGCGGTTAGTTGCTGAGCACTTGCGGTTGCGGTTATTAGCCAAATGGCGGTCCAGAAGCTCGCCAAGCGATGTCGGTACGATCTCAAGCGCGTAACGCGAGCGCACGAGTAGATTCGCGCAGGTACGCGCTCTCATTGATCAGGCATTAGTCCCCCCCCGCCCGTTGGCTGTTTACTCGAACGACATCCGAGCAGTAGCAAACGCGACAAAAGATTTCTGCGCATCGACTTTAGGCAGCGACGCACGAGGACGAAACACGAGTTTCGGGGGAATCGGTGGACTTATGAAGGAGGATCTGCCGAGGGAGCGTGCAGCTCGATCGTGTCCGGTTGCTCACGGGTTACCCGGATGCCAAAACCTTTCTCGAGAACATCGAGCAACGCCTCCAGCCGCCCGGTCTTGAACGTACCGCCGAGCCGCAGCTCGCCGATTTCCGCATCGGCAATCACGAGCTGTGTCTCGGTGTAGCGATTGACCTCGGCGATGACTTCAGCAAGCGATGCGTTCTCGAAAACCAGCAGACCGCGCCGCCAGGCCTGGGTACGCTCGAGCTCGGCCGGCGGAACTTCCTCAATGCGGGTCGCCGCACGGTCGTACTCCGCTCGCTGGCCGCGCCGCAGCACCGGCGGCTCCGCCGTCTCCCGGGGCAGGGCGGTGCCGGAAGGGTTGCCGGTCGAGTGCGTCACCTCGACGATCCCCTCCGTGACCGTAACCGAGACCAGCTCCGGCGACTTCAGTCGTACCGCAAACCCGGTGCCGACGGCGCGGATCGCACCGTGACCGGCCGTCACGACGAACGGCCGGCGTTCTTCTTCCATCACTTCGAAGAAAGCCTCTCCACGGGCCATGGATATCCGGCGTCGCTCGTCCGTGTATTCGACGAGCAGCTCGGTATCGGTATTGAGCTCGACGGTCGAGCCGTCCGCAAGTGTCACCGTGCGGCGCTCGCCAAGGTCGGTGCGGTAGGGGATGGCGGAATCGCCGGGGAGGAAAACGATGCCGCCGAGGACAGCTGCGACCAGCACGGTCGCCGCGGCAGCCCAGGCCAGGGCGTGCCTGCGGCGGCGCCCTCGAGCGGGCGCGCGGAGGCCCCCGTCCAACGCATCCTGACCCGGCGCGACATCGCCGGCTGCCCGGACTCGCTCACGCATCGCCGTCAGCCGACTCCAGGTCTCGCCCAGGGCGGCATACGCCTCGCGGTGGGCCGGATCCGCCGCCTGCCATTCCTCGAAACGCGCACGATCCTGATCCGTCGCATCGCCGGACTCGAGCAGCACCAGCCACTCGCTGGCCTGCCGGTTGACCGATGAGCTACCCGAGCCGCTTCTCCTGTTCTTCCCGTTCAACTCTCGTTCTCGTTCAACGACCCCGCCTCCCGCGCCGGCGCCCCCTGATCAGCCTCGCGAACAGCGAACTGCGGTCGGCCTCGACAGCAGCCCGGGCGGCGTGCACGGCCTCGAGCGCCCGGGCAAGATCACGGTGTACCGTTCGGATCGAGATGTCCAGCTTGTCGGCGATCTGCTGCGTGGAGTATTCGTAGAAGGTCCTGAGGATGAGGACCTTTTGCCGCTTTGGTGTGAGCTGCGCGATGGCGATGCACAAGAGGTCGAATTCCTCGTCCGTCATGGCCTGACGCTCCACCGAGGCGCGCTCGTCCACGAAATTCGCCACCTCCTCGACGGCCTCGGTGCGGCTCGTGCCGTGCTCGCTGGCGGCGTTCAAGGCGAGATTGCGCGCGGTGCGAAAGAGATAGCCGCGGGGCGAGCGGATGCCGTCGAAATCAGGCGCGGTGTAGACCCGTAGAAACGCCTCGTGCGCGAGATCTTCGGCGGTCTCCGGCGACACGAAGCGGCGCAGGTACTTGCAAAGAGGTTCGAGAAAGTCCGGATAAGCAGCCTTGAACCAGTCGTCCCGATGGCGCGGCATTGTTCGGTCCCCGTCCGTTGGTGCGTCCGCGGCGACGCGTTGGTTGATCCCTCGTTTATTCTGCTAACCGGATTGCACCCCAGGGACGCTAACAGGAGTGCCACAAAAATGCTACTCATCGTCCGTAGACGCATAGTCATCTCCCCGGATGATTGGTGGGCATGCCCCGCACCCCCGCAGAACAGGCGATCCTCGACGCTTTCGGCAAGTACGTCCGCAAGCTGCGGAAGGAGCGCAGCTGGACGCAGGAGATACTTGCCGAACATGCCCGGCTCAGCCGCACCTACATCGGCGGCATCGAACGCGGCGAGCGGAATCTGGCAATTATCAACGTCAACAAGCTGGCAAGGGCGCTCGAGGAGAACTTCGCCGGCTTCTTCCCCTGCCGGGCTCCACCGCGCCGAAGGCGCTGAGTGCGGCCTGCCGCCTGCCAGGCAAGAGATGCTACTCATCGTCCGTGGACCCATAGTCATCGGCCCGGTTTATTGCGCACATGGCATATACCCGGCAAGAGAAGGCGATCCTGGCTGCGTTCGGCAAACGTGTCCGGGCCGCGCGGGAGGCGCGCGGGTGGTCGCAGGAGGATCTCGCCTACGAAGCCGGGCTGGACCGCACCTATGTCGGCGGCGTCGAGCGGGGCGAGCGAAACATCGCATTACTGAGCCTCAACAAGCTGGCCCGCGCGCTCGGCGAGGGCTTTGGCAACTTCTTTCCCTGCCAGGCCGGAGGAAAGCGGAAGTAGAACGTCCCGCTCGCCTCAAGTCTCCCCGGAATCGGATGCGCGGCCCTTCAGGTCGAAGTACGCCATGAACAGGTTCATGAACCGCGTGTCGTGCCTGTCGATGGCCGCATGTGCCTCGTTCAGGCGCTCCTCGATGATTTTCAGCACGGTATCGGCCTGCATGGCGCGGTTGTCCCCGGCATCCTCGAGCGCGGCACGAAGCGTTCCCGCCAGATTCAGTGCGTCGTCGAGGCACCGTTCGGTGTCTCTGAGATGCCGGGCATGATCATCCGCGGCCGGGTAGAGATCAGGACGCAGATCGCCGGTAAGGTAATCCGGAATATAAAAATCGCGATCTTCCCTGACCTGCTGCAAGCGCCTGAAAGGTGTGACCATTTCCGAGCACATCATCCTGATTCTCCCATTGTTCCTTCTGTCGGCAGGTGGGACCATGCCTGGAGTCGCTGCGGCGGCTTGAGGCTGGCGCGTGAGTACTGGATAGATTAACAGGTACACTCTGTTTGCACAACATGTGATAGAGTGTTTCACATGTGAGACAGTAACGCTTCGGCGATGACAGGTCAGTGAAATGAAGCCGTCGCTTGAAAACCTGGGTCGATTGATTGCGGAGAAACGCGGACCGACGGGCATTCGCGCGGCGGCCGTGGAGATAGGCATCAGCCCTGCAACCCTCTCACGAGTCGAAAACGGCCACCTGCCCGATCTCGAGAACTTTCGCCTGATTTGCAAGTGGCTCGAGGTCGACCCGAACCGGATCCTCGGCTTCGCTTCCTCAAGCCGATCCGGCACCAGCGAAGTTCGCGCGAGTGTTCACTTCAGGAAACGGAAGACGACTTCCCCGCAGACGGCCGCGGCGCTCGCCAAGCTGATTCTCCATGCGCAGCGCGCACTGGCCGCGCAAGAGCGCGGGTAGCGATCAGCCAGCGAGACGTCATGAGAAGAGGCTTCAAGTCCGGCTGCGAGCTGACGGCCAATCGGTATCGGAAGCGGCTCGGTATCTCCCTGCAGACCGCCCTTCCGTATAAGGACCTGGCTACAGAACTCGGCATACTGCTATGGACGGCGGCCGACGTGCCCGGGCTCGATGACGATACGGTGCATCAGCTTTCCGTTGTCGACGCGGACGCCTGGTCCGCGGTCACAGTGAAACTCGATGAGCGGCACGCGATCGTCGTCAACGCGGCGCAAAACAGGCGGCGCATCCCGAACAGCGTGGCCCATGAGCTGGCTCACATCATCCTCGGTCACTCCCCGGCACGCGTGGACATCAGCGAAGACGGGCACCTGTGGCTCAGCACCTACGGCGACGAACAGGAGCGCGAGGCGGACTGGCTCGCCGCGACCCTGCTCTTACCGCGGGATGGCCTCCTGCAATCCTTTGCCCGGCACCGCGACGTCGAGTCCGTCGCGATGCAGTTCCGGGTGAGCAGGGAACTGGTCCGCTGGCGGCTCAACGCCACCGGCGTTGCCCGGCAGGTCAACGGCCGCACGGTTGACGGATCATAGGTGCGCCGTGCAACGTCTTTTTGGCCCAGACGCGACTTTTCGCTTAACGAGATGGCATCAGACGTCGCCGATCTGCTCGAGCAACGGCTCCAGTAGCCTGCGGCCGTGCACGACGGCGACGACGAACACCTCGCTGCCCTGGACACGATAGATGAGCCGGTAGCTGTAGACGAAGCGTTCGCGGATGGTCTCGTCATCGAGCGCCGTTCTTTGGGCTGCGATGCGCCTTGACGACGATTATGTATAACGTATGCATTGTGCTCGATGGCCGCCCGAAGCCCCCGCTGGGGGATGGGAGGCGACAGACAACAGCCACGCGCCGCGTGGCACCAGCTCATTACCGACGCATTCCAACGGCCGCGCCGGAGCTTCCGGTCAGCAAGTCTCACCAGTCATTGTTTCGAGGAATGTAACCGCGGTCGGCGCCCTTCGTTACGGAGTGACGTTTATCGCGAAAGAACGTTATCCTTCGAGGATCTACCGATATTCGAGCGGGGTGACAAATGAGCCGACGACTGATGCCGTTGATC
>DATKEJ010000052.1:0-2008 GCA_035512315.1 Rhodothermales bacterium
GCCGGCGCCGAAATAGCGTACGATGGATACGGAGTCGGCGTGGATCGAGATCTCGATCTCCAGATTACTCCACGGATCGAGGGGAGTGCTTTTTTCCCGGTCGATTTTCCAGCGACCTGAGAACGAAGGGTCAGGTTGGGCGATCAGTCCGGGCGCAGCAAGTGCCAGAAAGCACAACAAACCCGCCGTCGAAAGAGTTCGCCCGAGGAGTGATAAGTCCATAGTTGTTATCGTCAACGTCATACTTCGCGAATGCATGAATCAGAAGCTAAGCATCGGCGAGTGGCCGGTCCGACGAGTTGTGTGATGTTATACTGAATAACGACCTCGTGACAATGGCGGCGAGCAGGCAAGACCGCGTCACGGGTTGTTCCCCGATAACATGCCAAATTTCTCCACGGTAGAGGGCAATTTTCGGGTACCGTGGGGTTTGAACCCGCAGGCCGCTATCATTCACCATCGTTCGAGCCCCCTGTTTCACGGCCATCCATCACCACTCTGAGTTACGTCGAGGACCCATGTCTACCCGTAAACATGTCCACCAGGAAAGCTTCCCGGTGGACCCGGAGCGTCTGTTCGAGCTCCTCCACACGCCCAGCCACATTCGTCACTGGTGGAGGGCGGCGCACGCGATCGTACTGCCCGAGGCCGGCGGATTCTGGGTGGCCACTTGGGGTGACAGCGAGGACGACCCCGACTACGTCACGGCGGCAACGATTCGCGAGTTCGACCCGCCTGGCAGGATGGTCCTGACCGACTATCGGTACCGTGCCAAAGCAGGTCCGCTTCCGTTCGAGGCCGATTTTGTCGTGGAGTTCGTCGTGACCCCGCATCCCGACGGCGCCTCGCTGAAAGTCACGCAGGACGGATTTCCAGCAAGTAAGGAGGGTGATGCCTTCCTGTCCGGCTGCGAAACGGGCTGGCGCGACACGTTCGGAGGGATTCGGGCTTATCTCACCGACGAGGTATCAGGCGATTCGAAATGAGATTGGGACGTTGGAGCATCCGGCGCAGGAGTCAACTTGCGCACGACGGACGTCCTCCCTGTCAGGGTTTTGTGAAGATTTGGTAATACAAGGCTGAGGGGTCTTAAACCTGTCAGGTCTTAAGACCCGTCAGGTCTAAAGACCCGTCAGGTTTGAGTAGTCCTCCCGGAACAGGGATCCCGCGCCGCAGTCTCACAGGCCCCATTGAGATCCCCACGAATGGCAACAACGTCCGCACCCGACCGAGTGCTCGAACGAGGCTCCGCGCCGTCGGTCCGAAAGCGGCTCCGACGATACTGGGTGCGGCACAGAGCCCTCTTCTGGACGCTGCATTCTCTCTGGGCCTTGGGGATCGGAATTGTCGTGATCATCCTTGCGCGTGAGCGGTACGGTTTCGTTCCGTGGGTGATTCTCTTTCTGGTGATCGCGTGGGCATCGACGCTCTTCTTCGGGCGGCGCCTCACGGCGGCGAAGGAGCGGGCTGCGACCGTTGGGGTACCCGGACTTCGAGCCGAAGTCACGTCGTACCTGACGCGTGCCATGTATCAGGAGACGCTCTTCTTCCTGCTGCCGTTCTACTGGTATTCGACGGTCGTCGAGTCGGCAAACATCGGCTTCACCGCACTGCTTGTTGGCCTCGCCGTCTTCTCGTGCGTCGACCTTGTTTTCGACCGCTGGTTGAGAACGCTCCCGCTATTCGGCCTCGTGTTCTTCGCCACCGTGGCTTTCGCGGCGATCAACCTGCTGCTGCCGATGCTTGTGCCGCTCGATCCGGCAATCGGCACACCGCTGGCCGCCGTCGTCGCGGTAGGGAGCGCCATTCCGCTCGCGATGCGCGGATCGATAGCTGGCCGGCGGCAAAAGATCGGCCTGGCCTTGCTGACGATCGGGTTTCTGGCGCTTGCAGTCGGTCTACCGAGGCTCGTTCCGCCCGTGCCCTTGCGCCTCCAGGAGGCGGTCTTCACGACGAGCATCGACGAGTCGTCGGTGGTGCCCGCTGACACGCTCGGTCCCTCAGTTGC
>DATKEJ010000053.1:0-2393 GCA_035512315.1 Rhodothermales bacterium
GGGAGCATGTGGCACTCCGTCGGCGGCGGCGTCGATGGGTTTCCCCGAGCCATTGCGGTATTCAACGGAGATGTGTACGTAGGTGGATCGAGTATTCAGATCGGTGGGACCAAGATGCCGGTTGTTCGGTGGGATGGGCAGACATGGGCGCCGATCGGGACAGGGCTTCAGGGCACGGAGCCCGCAATATATGCCTTCGCCGTCGACGAGTCGGGGCTCTACGCAGGAGGCAGGTTCCTATCCCAGAACGACCAGAGAATTCAGAACGTCGCTCGCTGGAATGGCGAGTTCTGGTCCGCCGTTGGTAGCGGCCTGGTGCACCGGGACGGCTATGGAGGCGTATATGCGCTCGTCTGGGAAGACGGACGTCTCTACGCGGGCGGCCTGTTCGATGAATCGGCCGGCGCTCCGATGAAGAATATCGCCAGTTGGGACGGATTGGCATGGGCGGACATAGGAGGCGGTGTGGGAAGACAGGTGCATGATCTGGCGATCGACGAGGGGCAAATCTATGTGGCAGGCGATTTTCAATTTGTCGGTGCAAATTCTTCCGACCATGATGGTGCCGTGCGCGCTGACTTTGTCGCCCGCTGGAATGGGTTTGCGTGGAAGTCTCTTGATTCCGGCCTCAATGCGTTTGCGAACGCCATCGATGTTTGGAACGGACGGCTCTATGTCGGCGGCCGATTCACCACCGCCGGCGACACGCCTTCGTATTACTTTGCGCAGTGGAATCCAGAGACCGGCACTTCGGCCGAAAAGGGCATCATGGTTCCGAGCGCCGCAAAGCTCGAGGGCAATTATCCCAACCCCTTCGGCGGATCTACCACGATTCGCTACCGTGTCCACCACCCTACCCACGTCCGCCTGACGGTCTACGACGTGCTGGGGCGGGAACTAAAGATGCTAGTCGATTCACCGCGTGGCGCCGGCGTCCATGAGGCTTCGCTCGATGCCGAGTTGCTTCCCGGCGGAACGTACCTCTATCGTCTGCAGGCCGGCGGCTCCTCGGCCACTGGCACGATGCTGCTCGTCCGGTAGCGCTCCTCAACTTCTTCCTGGACTGAGCGTCACAGCACGATAAAAATCGACCGCCGGGGCGTTCCGTCCACGGTTCGCGTGCGATGGCCCTTGCCCGTCGTATCCTCCATCAGAAGGATCTCCCCTCCCCTGAACTGCCTGCGCTCGCCGTCGGACACTTCGATCTCGATATGCCCGTCGAGGAGCGCGATATACTGCCGCTGCGGCGCGTGATGCCAGTCGTAGTCGTAGTCCGCCGAGTTCTCCCTGAAGATGACGTGGCGCGCCGGAACGGGCTCCGACAACATACCGATGTCGCCCGCATCTCGGAGCGAAACGTCGATTTCGTCGAAGTGCGATTCACCGTCATGGGCGGCGTAGACGCGGGTAATCTTCATGGCACTTCGATGTCGGGAAGCAGCGACGAAATCGCTTCTCGGCGAGGCTCCTCCCACGGCGGCAGCCTGAGCTCGCTTCCCAGCCGGTCTTCCTCTTCGTCGATCAAGAAACCCGGACCCGCCGTCGCAACCTCGATCAGAACACCGCCCGGCTCGCGGAAGTAGATGGAATGGAAGTACTGGCGATCCCTGACGTCGGTAACATTATAGCCTATCCTGCGCAGCTCCTCCTGAACGGCAAGCTGCTCCTCGTCGCTGCCGATCGCCACGGCCACGTGATGTACCGTTCCGATGCCGTTTATTCCCTTCGGAGCCGTGGGAACGTCCAGGAGATCGATGATCTGTCCCGGCCGCCCGTCTGCTGTGGCGAGGCGGACGCGGTCTTCCTCTCGGCCGTCCTCCCGAAATCCGAGAACACCCTCGAACATCTCCTTCGTCGGTCCGAGGTCGTTCAACTCCAACGTCACGCTGTGGACCCCGAGGATGGCCCTTGCCGCACGTATTTCCGGCCTCACCCAGGGCGCACGCAGGTCGTTCAACGACGCGATGACCTCGATAACGAGTCCGGAAGGGTCGTCGACTTCGATCACCTCTTCGTCGAACCTCCGGCCGGCCTCGCGGGCGGGAATACCCGCCTGTTCGAACCGCCCGCGCCAGAAATCCAGAGAACCGGCCGGAACGGAGAACGACGTCGCCGTGACCTGGCCGGCTCCCTTGTCTCCGACTCTGACACCCATCTCGCCGTACGGAAACGTCGTCATGATCGTGCCCGGCGAACCGTGTGCGTTTCCGTAATAGAAGTGGTAGACTCCCGGGTTGTCGAAGTTGACCGTCCGCTTCACCAGGCGGAGCCCCAGGAGGCGAACGTAAAAGTCGAGGTCCTCGTGGGGATTCTCAACGGTAGCGGTAACGTGGTGGAGACCTTTGATTTCCGGCACGGCGCAGTGTGGCTGGTTGTGTCAGGCAGAACAATCT
>DATKEJ010000054.1:0-5025 GCA_035512315.1 Rhodothermales bacterium
GCCGTATCCTCAAGCTGAATGACCTCTCATCTCAGACTGGAGGAGAAAGTTCGAGATTTCCGATCAGCGTGGACGGTCGAACCTTCACACCACCGGGTGACAGAGGCTGGTCAACGTCACAGACCGGTGTAACTCGGCTGAGGGAACAGGGTCGTCTGCATATCGTAGGTAACAGCTTGATGTGGAAGAGCTATCGCGACGAGTTTCCTTTTCGCCAGATCAATACATCGTGGGATGACGCGAAACTGACGGGGTTTGGCGATGAAAGGCTCTACACGGTTCAAACGGGTGCGCGAGTGATCGCTCGCTGCATCCTCATGACCACCGACCCCGGCGATCTCGTCATCGACCCAACCTGCGGGAGCGGCACGACTGCCTACGTCGCCGAGCAGTGGGGACGCCGCTGGATCACGATCGACGTGAGCCGCGTTCCTCTCGCGCTCGCGCGGCAGCGGCTTCTCACGGCAACGTATCCATTCTATGAATTGAAAGACGCGCCGCGTGGTCCCGCGGGCGGCTTCGTCTACAAGCGAAAGCAGAACTCCAAAGGCGAAGAAGTCGGCGGGATCGTTCCGCACATCACACTCAAGTCGATCGCGAACGACGAGCCACCCGACGAAGAAGTGCTCGTCGATCGGCCGGAGGTGACGAAAGGAATCACCCGCGTGAGCGGTCCATTCTGGTTCGAGGCCACCATTCCCACTCCCGTCGACTGGGATGGCGACGGTATCGACGATTCAGGCCCTCCCCCGGAGAGTCACGGCGCGTTCGTCGACCGGATGCTCGAAGTGCTGCGCAAGAGTCCCGTCCTTCACCTGGGTGGCAAACACACTGTGAATCTGAAGAACGTACGCCCGCCCGCGAAGACGCTCTCGCTCTCAGCCGAGGCGATCGTGGTCAACGGCGATGAGAAGCCGGTGGCGTTCGTCTTCGGCCCCGAAAATGGCGCGGTCAGTGAGCGCCTCGTTTACGAAGCGGCGAAAGAAGCGAACCTTCGCAATTACTCGCACCTCTATGTCATCGGCTTCGCCATCGAGCCGAAGGCCCGCGACTTCGTCGAGAAATGTGGAGACGCGGTGGGCATCAACGCAACGTACGTGCAGGCGACGCCCGATCTGATGATGGCCGATCTTCTCAAGACGACGCGCTCCAGCCAGATCTTCAGCGTGTGCGGCCTTCCCGATGTCGCCGTTCACGAACTGAGCGATGGCCGCTATCAGGCGGAGCTGAAAGGCCTCGATACTTTCGATCCCATCGAGATGAATGCCGATCACAAGAAAGGCGACGACGTTCCAGCCTGGTTCCTCGATGACGATTACAACGGGCTCTCCTTCCATGTCTCTCAGGCGTTCTTCCCGCGCACCGCGGCGTGGGACAACCTCCGGAAAGCGCTGAAAGGCCAATACGAGGAATCGGTGTGGGAGCACCTGGCCGGCTCGAAGAGCGCGCCATTCGAGGCTGGCGATCAGAAGCGGATCGCCGTGAAGGTCATCGACGACCGCGGCAACGAGCTGATGGTGGAGAGGGAGCTGCAATGACGGCGCGCGAGATCGTCCGAAACCGGCTCGGTGTCGAGCCGCTCCTGATCGACGAGTTCTGCCGGAAGTGGCGGATTCGTGAGCTCTCGTTGTTCGGCTCTGCGTTGCGCGATGACTTCGGGCCCGACAGCGACGTCGACCTTCTCGTCTCATTCGACTCGCCGAATCGATGGACGCTCTGGGACTTCGTGGACATGCGGGAAGAGCTCGAAGGTCTGTTCGGAAGGCGCGTCGATCTTCTCTCGAAGCCGGCCTTGAAGAACCCCTTTCGACGCCGCGAGATCCTGACGACACAGCAGGTCATCTATGCCGCGTGAAAAGAGCGATCGGACGTACGTCAAGGACATGATCGAGTTTGCGCGGCAGACGATGGACTTCACCAGCGGTCTCGATCGCAACGGTTACGGGGAGACACTGATCGTGCGTCGGGCCGTCGAGCGGACGGTGGAGCTGATTGGCGAAGCGGCGAAGTACGTCAGCGACGAGCTCCGGGCGTTATACCCCGATATTCCATGGCGGAGGATCGTCGGGCAGCGGAACATCCTCGTGCATGATTACGGCGAGGTCGATGACGACCTGGTGTGGAACCTCGTCGAGAGCGAGCTTCCATCGCTCATCGTCAAGCTCGAGAGAGTCGTGCGCGAAGAGCCGGAATCATGAGCTTCGAAGTCGACGACCCGATCATCAACTCGCCGTTCGACGCGCCTGCACGCCACTGGCACATCGCCGAGGGGGAGCCGGCCGAGATCCGGGACGGGCGCCGGCCATCCATATTATTACTACCGCGATCCGCGTCAGGCGCCGGCACAGGACGGAAGCGCCACCGGCGTCCCGGTCGAGATGGCGCTCGTGAACCGGCTGCGTGAGCGCGTGAACAACTGGCGTCGCGAAGGCTATCCGGGAGTGACACGCACGACACTCGAGCTGCTCCAGTGGTGGAGACGCGAAGGCCGCGAGAAGCGCCTGTTCTTCGCGCAGATCGAGGCGGCGGAGACCGTCATCTTCCTGACCGAGGCGCGAATCGATTTCCGGCAGGGGATCGAGATCGTTTGCGATGAGCCGAGCGACGATCGCAAGGCGGATGGATACGCCGGCTTTCTCCGCTACGCGTGCAAAATGGCCACCGGTTCGGGCAAGACGACGGTCATGGGCATGCTCGCTGCGTGGAGCATCCTCAATAAGATCAACGATCGGAGCGACGGGCGATTCTCCGACGCGGTCCTCGTCGTCTGTCCGAACGTGACGATCCGTGATCGCCTCCGCGAGATTCAGCCGTCTTACGGCGAAGCCAGTGTTTATCGCACGCGCGATCTCGTTCCCCCGCACCTGATGCCGCTTCTTTCCCAGGGGAAGGTTGCCATCACCAACTGGCATGTCTTCGAGCCGCACACTGCGCAGACCGGCGGCGTCAGCGCGCGGGTGATGAAGACCGGCGTTCGCGTGGCCACGAGCGAGTGGGTGACGATTGCGCCGAAGACGACGAGTGCGCGCGGGAAGCGCTACATGTCGGAGGACGACCTCGCGCGCCAGCGCAACCTCGGCATGCTGGAGGTGCTCGACGAACAGCACGAGCCCTCCGGCTCCCTCAAGAAAGTCCGCGTTGCGACCGTCCGATACGTCGAAAGCGATACGGCTGTCGTGAAGCGTGTGCTCGACCCCCAGATCGGCACCAAGCAGAACGTCCTCGTGATCAACGACGAGGCCCATCACGCCTACCGCATCCGGCGTGACGAACCGGAGGAGGGCGAGATCGACGACTTCGGTGACGAGGAAGAAGCGGAGGACTATTTCCGGGAAGCGACGGTGTGGATCGACGGATTGGACCGCGTCGAGAAGCTGCGCGGCATCAATCTCTGTATCGACCTGTCGGCGACGCCCTATTTCCTCGGCCGCGTCGGCCAGGATACGAACCGCCCCTTCCCCTGGGTCGTCAGTGATTTCAATCTCGTCGAGGCGATCGAGTCCGGCCTCGTCAAGATTCCGCAGCTCGCTGCGCGCGATACCAGCGGCGCACAGTCAGCCCAATACTTCAACATCTGGCAGTGGATACTCCGCCAGCTCACGCCGGCCGAGCGCGGCGGGAAGAAGGGCAGCCCGAAGCCGGAGGCGATTCTCAAGTACGCACACCATCCCATCGCCATCCTGGCCGGTGAATGGGAGCAGGTACGCGTGGAGTGGGAGAAAAGCTCGCCGGACCCGCGGCCGCCCGTTTTCATCATCGTCTGCAAGAACACGCGAATCGCGAAGGTCATCTACGACTGGATCGCGGGTGGAGAGAGTCCGTCGGGCATTCCGCCGGCGAACATCGCCGGTTTCCGTAACACGGACGTGAAAACGAACACGATTCGCGTCGATTCGAAGGTGGTCCACGAGACCGATGCCGGCGGAAAGAGCGACGAAACGCGATGGATGCGATTCACTCTGGACACCGTCGGCAAAGTGAACTGGCCGGCCGACCGGCAGGGTAGTCCGATTTATCCGGAGGGGTTCGCTGAGCTGGCTCAGAAGCTCGAGCGTCCCTTGCATCCTCCGGGGCGTGACGTCCGCTGCATCGTCAGCGTGGGAATGCTCACTGAGGGTTGGGACTGCAACACGGTCACGCACATCGTCGGTCTCCGGCCGTTCATGTCGCAGCTCCTCTGCGAACAGGTAGTCGGACGCGGGCTTCGGCGCGCCAGCTACGAATTCACCGAGGAGTCAGGTGAGCCGCGCTTCAAGGAGGAAGTCGCGCAGATCCTCGGAGTGCCTTTCGAGATCATCCCGATGAAGGCGCGGAAAGGCGCCGCGCCTCAGCCGCCCGCGCGGCGAAACCACGTCCACGCCATTCCCGCGAAGGCTTCGTTCGAGATCACGTTCCCGCGCGTGGAGGGTTACACGCAGGCGATTCGCACCAGGATCACCGTGGACTGGTCGAGTGTGCCGCCGCTTCCACTGAAGCCGGACGTGATTCCGCCCGAGGTGCAATTGAAAAGCAGCCTGCCTTTGAACAGCGGAAGACCTTCGCTCTACGGGCCTGGCAAGCTTTCCCTCGTCGATCTCGAACAGTTCCGCAGCGGTCGCCGGATTCAGGAGCTCGTATTCGATCTCGCGCGGACGTTGACCAGAGAGGCAGTCCGGGAAGGACGTTGCGAAGTGCCAGCGCACGCACTGTTCCCGCAGATCGCGCAGATCGTGCAGCGGTATGTCGATGAGAAGGTCGAGGTGCAGTCACCGGCGACGAAGAAGGATCTCTTCCTCGCACCGTATTACGGCTGGCTCGAGGAACGGCTGCGCGAGGCGCTTCGGCCGGATGCGTCCACCGGAGAGGCTCCGGAGATCCCGCGCTACGAGGCCAGCCGCGGACCCGGCTCAACAGCGGAGGTCGATTTCTGGAGCAGCCGCGACGTCCGCGAGGTGCAGAAGTCTCATGTGAATTTCGTCGTTGCCGATACGAAGAAGTGGGAGCAGCAAGCCGCCTACTACATCGATCGTCACGATCGGGTTTCTG
>DATKEJ010000055.1:0-3841 GCA_035512315.1 Rhodothermales bacterium
CGTCATCCCCTTGATCAAGACGTCGAACGTCTCGGCGGCCATCTTCTGACGCTCCTCAGAGTCCGATCCGATTCCGTTGACCTCGAGCAGCTCTTCGAGGTTCTTCGCGGATACTCCCCGACTCATATGACTACGCGCGCGCCGTGAGCCTTCAGGTAGTCTACGGTGCGCTGCATGTTGGCTGCCCACGCCTCGGCGATTTCCTTGGTGATTGGAGGCGGAATGAGCTCGTGCGCGAAAGTCTCCCGTACGATGAGGACGTGGGCCGCAGGATTGCCGGCAACACTGATGCCGGCGACATGCGTACCGTGCGCATACACGCTGAACATGCTCAGATTCTCCAGGAATGGCTTCACCCCGTCAGGCTGCATTGCTGCCATGCGTTTCTTGAGGTCCTGAGCTTCCGGAGAATCAATTCCGGCCTGCAAATCGAGGAGTCCTTTCAGCTCGTCTTTGACCTCGGGTAGGCGGGCACGCGCTGAATCGTCGATCGGATACAGCATTTCCGGGGTCGGAGCAGAGCCCCAAAGGCCGTACGCGATCCCGTGCACGTCATCGACATATCCGTTGTTGTCGTCATCCATGCCGTTCGCCGTCTCGCCCGGATTTGTAAACATGGCGGATGCCAAGACGTTTAGTGACTACGGGCGGCATCGTGCCAAATTACGAGCCAAGTATAAACCAAACTTCGGCCGAATGGTTGCCCCAACGAGTTGAGAGGCTCTAACCTGGAGCCCTGGAGAAGACTTGTTGCCTCTTCACCTCGCAACCGACATCAACTTCGCGTCCTCCGCCTCCCCCACCCGGATCCGATACACGTACATACCCGGGGACACCGCTTTCCCCTCGGAGCTATTCCCGTTCCAGACTACCGAGTAGGCTCCAGGCTCCTGCCTCGCGTTCACAAGACGCGCTACGGTGCGGCCCAGCAGATCGACGACCGTCACCTCGACAAGGTCGGACCGAGAGATTGCGTACTGAATGGTCGTAGACGAACGGAACGGATTCGGATAGTTCTGTGCCAGCAGGCCGTCGATCTCGACCGGGACATCATCGTCCACGGCCACAGCACTCGCTACCGACGTCCTTGCGATCACCCATTCTCCGAACCCGGTTACGTGGTGAGCTGTAATCGTCTGGTTCTCCGGATCCCAGACGGTAGGCGAGTGGGCCACCCAGCCAACAACGGTCCGTTTTCCGGGATCGAAGGTGAGTTTCGCGAGGCCGGGCGAAACGTCGTCGTCGACGGTGAAGTCAAATCCTGCCGAGTACTTGAACTGAATTGAAAGATCGAGGGATGATGACTGGTCGTACCCTTCCAGCGACCACGTCCTCCCGGGTGAAATCTCGAGAACATTGGGGTCCTCCGTTTCAAATGAGGTGACACCCGAACGCACTTCAAAACGAAGGCCGGCGCCCGAGTCCAACGGCTCGACCGGAGTAACCGTAACGCCGGTGGACGGCGACGAAATCACGGACTGACGCACGTCCTCAACGACCTCGTTGACGCAAATCTGCGGATTCATCCGGTCGTTGACGCGCCCGCGCGCCAACTCCGGGTTTTCCTCTCTGAGCCACGTGAACGTTTCCTCGAGCGTCGTCATACCGTCGCTGTTTGCATCCGCTTCAGGAGAGCCGAAACCGAGCGCAAAGTTGTAGCTGAAGACGCCGCCGCGAACTTTCGTTCCGTCACCTGTGCGAGCGAGCGTGGTCGTGATCGCCGACTTGGCAGAGTCGCTCGACGTTATGAGCGTGATATTCCGCTCTTTCCAGCGACTGTCGTTCTTGAACCGTGATCCGGCGCCTCCCGACTGACACGCATCGATGATGACGCAGAGATTCGGTGCGTTCGAGTCGTAAAGGAGAGTTTTCAGGTCGAAGAAAAGCATCCCGACGTCGCTTCCCCGGATACTCAGCCCGTACTGGCTCCCATGGCCGGAGTAGAAGAAATAGACCTTGGCGTACTGGTCCTTCAGTTCCTTCAACTTTGTCTCCAACTCGCTGAAGGTGGGATTCTCCATCACCACGACGTCCTGTTCGGCGAGCTGCGGACCCAGCTTCTCCCGCATCAGATTGCCGCGCATGATGTCGACGTCGAAATTGAACGCTTCCTGCTCGGTTTCATCCTCTCCCTCGCCCGAGACGAGAATGGCGCACGTCCGCTCAGGCTGTGGTTCAGGCGTCGTCGTGATCTCGTCGGTCAGCGTAACGGTGGGACCCGGATCCATGGGCGGATCCTCACCGAATATTCGGTCATCGGTCGTCAGCAGCGTGCCGTATCCGCCCCAGATCTTGACCCCGTCAACCAGCGGCCACCAGTTCGCCTCGTTGACGACTACTTCAGGCTCCTCCGATTCGGTTTCCGTCTCGATCTCGATGTAATACGTACGTTGCACATACTTCAGGCTTGGCGAGCACTGGACCATCCCGAACCACACGTCCTTGTCGAGCGTGACGCTGTACTCCGTTTCGTCCTTTGACGACAATTCGGAGCCGGCCGGCAAAGGCTGTTGCGGCATGAATCCCCACGCCGTTTCCAAGTCAGGTTTATCCGGGCAGAGTTCGGGCAGCCTCCCTGAAACGATATTTGCCGCCTGATCACGAGTGACCATCCCGACGATGTTTGTGGTTGCCGAGAAATTTCCCGAGACGGGATCCGGGTTGAACAGCTCCGTTTCCACCTTTCCACCGATATTCGCCAATCCGAACGGTGCATCGGGACTGATCGTGCCCGTGATCCGGAATTCCATCTTTGAACCGGCGGAAATACCGCCGGCCGGTTCGCAGGTGACAACGTTTTCTGACTCGGTCTCGCTCGTCTGACATGAGCTTCCGTTATACGTACCCTGCAGCTCGAGAAAGAATGTCGGGAAGGCGACGCGGTATTTGAGATAGGACGCATTGAGGGGGCCGCCGCCGACTGTGCTGGTGTTGTCGGCCTCCCCGGTAGCCTCAAAGTCTTCGCCCCGCGACAGCTTGGTCGCTACTTGGATCGATCCCCGTATAGCGGTAAAGAACATGCCGTGAGAATCCGTCGATAGTTCGGTCGGGGCACTCGAAGCAGCGGTCGTCGGAACAGGCGCGAACACAACGAGAGAGAAAGCAAACGCGACGCGAAAGGATAGGGAGAGAGACTGGAGCAACATGCTTACACGAATTCAGGAAGGGATACGGTGGATCGTTGTTCAGCGCCGGACCAGGCGGTGTTTTCAGCGATGATTGATGATAAGGGACTTCCGGATATTTCGGTAATCGCGAGCAAGGACGGCCCTCTCGGTCAGGGCGGACGCGCCTCGAATGTCCGCACACGGTGAAGTCGAGGAAACCCGGCTCTGGCGTTGTATATGGAATTGCGTCTGCTTGCGCCCGACTTCGCTCCCTTTCTACACTTAGCGAGAGGATACCTGCCAGCCCACGATTTCAATCGTGGGTTAAGGAGCAGCAACAACATCCGGTAACCGTTTCAACGGTTTCGCACAGCTGCATTCGTCATAAACAACAAGAGCGGACGCCCCGCGAAGGGCGCCCGCTCTTTGCGGCGCGTCGAGTGAATGTCACTCGAAGCTAGCCGCCGGTCAGATCTTCATCGAATCCCATGCGGACTCGACACTGTCTTTGATTGACTCCCACGTGTCTTCAGTCGAGTCCTCGACTTCGGAAAGCCTGTTCTTTCCCTCCTCAATCCTATCTTCGAGTGCTTCGATCTCGTCGGACAGCTCCAGCTGTGCGTCGGCACTGGCTCCAGAGGCCTTTGCCTTAAGCTTGTCTAGTTCTGCTTTCCATTCGTCCAACTGGGCCTGCTTCTTCTGCTGATAGAGCTCTTTGTCGCTCATGTCTCTCT
>DATKEJ010000056.1:0-23608 GCA_035512315.1 Rhodothermales bacterium
GTACCAGGAGAAGCTGGCCGATTATCAGAAGAAGCAGGCCTTGCTCTCCGACCCGGCAAGGACGACGCGTGAGCAGGAACTGACCACCATGCAGGGAGAAATCCAGCAGTTTCTGGCCAACAAGGAACAGGAGCTCGCACAGCGGGAAGAAGAGCTCATGAACCCGCTGCTCGAGCGCGTCCAGAACGCCATCAACGCGGTGGCCGGCGAAAGAGGACTGACATTGGTCCTCAATGCCCAGGCCGCGGGGTCGCCGGTCTTGCTTTACGCCGACTCCAGCATGGACGTGACCGAGTTGGTCATGAACAAGCTCGGCATTCCGAAGCCCGCGCAGTCTGAGAACCAGTGAGCCTCCGGTACTGACTCTTTGAAAAGGCATCCGTAAGGGCGGATGCCTTTTCGGTTTTGTACCTTTCGATCCCTGCCGGTCCAAACGCTGCCTGGATGAGCACAAAAACAGTATCGAACAGCTCGAACGGACGACGCCTCTCCTCCGTGCGCCGGGTGACCACCCGCACCTTTCAGGAAATGAAGGATTTAGGGGTGCCGATATCGATGCTCACGGCTTACGACTATACCTCCGCGAGGATACTCGATCAGGGCGGCGTAGACGGCATCCTGGTAGGAGACTCGGCATCGAACGTGATGGCCGGCCACGAGACGACGCTGCCGATCACGCTAGATCACATGATCTACCACGCGCAGTGCGTCGTGAGGGGCGTCGAGAGAGCACTCGTCATCGTCGATCTGCCGTTCGGGTCGTTCCAGGGAAATACAAGGGAAGCGCTGGTCTCGGCGATCCGAATAATGAAGGAGACAGGGGCGCATGGCGTCAAACTCGAGGGCGGCCAGGACGTGGTCGATACCATTAAGCGTATCGTATCGGCCGGAATTCCGGTGATGGGCCACCTCGGACTGACGCCCCAGAGCATCTATCGGTTTGGCACGTACAAGGTGCGGGCCCGCGAGTCAGAAGAAGCCGAACAGCTGTTGAAGGACGCTTCGGCCATCGAAGAGGCCGGCTGCTTCTCGATCGTTCTCGAGAAGATCCCGAGGAAGCTCGCAAAGGCGGTGACGAAGAAACTGACCATCCCCACAATCGGTATCGGCGCCGGCCCGGCCTGCGACGGTCAGATCCTCGTGACCCACGACATGCTCGGCCTCACGACGGAATTTAATCCGAGGTTCGTCCGGCGCTACGCTTCGTTGGCCGAAAGCATGCGATCCGCCGTGGAACACTACGTGACTGACGTCAAGGGACACGAATTCCCAAAGCAGGAGGAGTCGTACGACTGAATGTCCGATAAACGTCCGCTCATTCTCATCTGTAACGACGACGGCATAGACGCGCGCGGCATTCATGCCCTGGCTTGCGCGATCGACGGACTTGGAGACATTGTCGTCATTGCTCCTGAACGAGAACAGAGCGCCGTGGGGCATTCCATCACTATGCGCGATCCCGTCAGGGCGTTCACGTATGCGTTCGAGATTCCATCCGGGCCCGTCAGCGCGTGGGCAGTTACCGGCACGCCGGCCGACTGTATCAAGCTGGGCTGCAACCGTCTGCTTGATCGGTTTCCGGATCTTGTGATAAGCGGAATCAACCAGGGGCCTAATACTGCCGTGAACGTTCTCTATTCGGGAACGGTATCTGCCGCCTCGGAGGCCTGCATTCTCGGCATTCCGGCCATTGCCGTATCGCTTTGTTCCTGGGATCCAAAAGCCGATTTTGAAGCGGCCGGACATGTAGCTCGCCGCGTCGCCGAGCAGGTCGTCAGGCGGGGACTTCCGGCCGGCGTGCTGCTCAACGTGAACGTGCCCACGGCGGGCGAGGACAGTTTGCCCGGAGTTGAAATCACTCGCCAGGCGAGCGCGCGGTGGGAAGAGGAGTTCAGCCCGCGAGTTGACCCGTTCAATCGTACTTATTACTGGCTTACCGGTCGGTTCGTCAATCTCGACGACGGCACCGACAACGACCTGGCTGCAATCGAACGTGGCTACGTTTCGATTACCCCGCTGCGGCTGGATCTGACGGCGCACGATCATCTGGAAACCCTGTCAAAGTGGGATTGGCGACTCGATTGACGGCCGCTGCGGCGAGCAGGAAGCGTGGAAATATTCTATGGCTATGATTTCTGACGATGTGAGAGACCGTTACGAAGTCGTTATCGGCCTCGAGGTGCACGCACAGTTGCTGACGAAGTCCAAGGCGTTCAGTCCTGAATCATCCGAGTTCGGGGCGGATCCAAACACCAACGTCGACGTCGTCAGCCTGGCGCATCCGGGCACGCTTCCGGTATTGAACCGGCGCGTTGTCGAGCTTACCGTCAAGATGGGCCTTGCGACCAACTGCCGAATTCGTCGCCGGTCCACCTTCGCGAGAAAGCACTACTTCTATCCCGATCTCCCGAAGGGATATCAGATCTCACAATTCGACGACCCGATTTGCCACGACGGGTTTGTCGACATCGACGAAGAGGGGACGCCGCTTCGCATCGGGATCACGCGTATTCACATGGAGGAGGATGCGGGCAAGTCGATGCACGACCAGGATCCGTTCAACTCTCTGGTGGACCTGAACCGGTGCGGCGTGCCGCTGATCGAGATCGTATCGGAACCCGACATCCGCTCTCCCAGGCAGGCCTACCTGTACCTGCAGAAAATCCGGCAGATCGTCCGCTACCTGGGTATCTGTGACGGCAACATGGAGGAGGGCTCGCTTCGATGCGACGCCAACGTCTCCGTTCGCCCGCGAGGGCAGAAGGCGTTCGGAACGAAGACCGAGGTCAAGAACATGAACTCGTTCCGTAACGTGGAGCGCGCGCTTACTTATGAAGTCGATCGTCAGATCGCGCTGATTGAATCGGGCGGAGTGGTCGTCCAGCAGACGATGCTTTGGGACCCGAATCGGCTCGAGACGCGGACGATGCGGGTGAAGGAGGAGTCACACGATTATCGCTATTTCCCTGATCCGGATCTCGTGCAGGTGGAAGTCACCGACGAACTACTCGCGACCGTGCGAGAGGACTTCCCGGAGATGCCCTCCGTCAGGGCGGCGCGATTCGTCTCGGACCTGGGTCTCCCCTCGTACGATGCGGCCATCCTGACCGAGGATCGAGGGATTGCCGACTATTACGAAGGTGTGCTGGATAGACTGACCGGACGTGAGGGGGCGGCCAAAGCCGCGTCGAATTTTGTCATGACGGATGTCTTGCGGGTGTTGAATGACCGGTCGATCGCGATCGATGACTTCCCGGTCTCGGCCGCGCGTCTTGCCGGCCTGATCGATTTGCGCCTTAATGGCGCGGTGAGCTCAACCGGCGCTCAGGAGATCTTCGGAAAGCTGCTCGAGACGGATGACGAAGCTGCGGAAATCGCCGCGGCCGAGAACCTGCTGCAGGTCTCCGACCAAAGCGCCCTGGCCCCTATCGTCGAGCAGGTCCTCAAATCCAATCCCGACAAAGTTCAGGCGTATTTGGACGGCAAGGACGGCCTGATCGGATTTTTTATCGGCCAGGTCATGCGATCCTTTCAAGGATCGCCTGACCCGCAACTCGTGCGCTCGATGCTGCTCGACCGGATCAATTCGGAGGCGGGCTGAGATTCGACCCAGGACAAAAGACGTCAATGAAGCAATTATCTGGCAAGATCGTTCCGGTCGCCCTTCTCGTTTTGGCGCCCTCGCTGGCCTGCACTCAGGAGGCCGATCCGGTGGTCAGGGGGTACCTTTCGGGCGTAGTGACGGTCGACGCAGCCGTAGACTCGACGGGCGATTATTCAGGCATCGAGATCATCGTGACCGACGGGGTTCAAGACGGACCTGATACGTTGGGTTACGCTGTTACCGGTGAGGACGGCTCGTTCGCCACCGACATCGTGGCCGACGAGCGCGGTGTCTATCCTCTCATCATGAAACGTCGCGGCGCCGTGCTGAGCGTGAATGAGTTCGTCGTCGTCGACGGCGACACGGTGTCGCTCCGCGCCGAACTTCCGCTTGGACAGAGGCTTCCGAGCATCCGCTCGCGCGAGAATTCCGCATGGGCGGCTTTCAAGAACGCCGAGGCGCAGCATAGCAGCCGCGTCGTCGAAATGATGCGAAGCGGCCAGGCATCGCAGGAGTCCTTCAAGAGGGCCATCGAGCTCGGAGCCGAAGTGCTCTGGAGCATCCGCGGCTCATTTCCCGGCACAATGGGCGCGGGCGTCGCGTCCGCTAAGTCGGTGGTCATGCTCGACGGCTGGAACGATTCACTTCTCGTGGCTCGAATGCACGAACTGGATCCCGCACAGCCGGGATTTCTCGAGGGAGTGCAGGCCGCAGGCAGGGCTGAAACGCGACTGCGGGGGCTCGATTCCGGGATAGCGCTCCTGCGGTCGAAGCGCGCGGCCGCGGCCCGGAAGGAGGCGAAAGCCGGCATCCATAGAGAAATCGCCCTGGCTTACATCGATGCGCGCGAAAGAACGCTTGCCCTGCAGGCGGTCGACTCGCTGACGATGCAGTACCCGGACTCGGCCTGGGGCGAGTGGGCTGAACGGGCGCGTTACGAAATCGATAACCTTTTTCCCGGCGACCCGGCGCCCAAATTGGACCTGGCCACACGGCACGGAGAGAGCGTCAGCCTCGACTCGCTGCGCGGAAGGCCCGTCGTCGTCGAGTTCTGGTCGCCCCGCGACCGAGAGCACACGGCGCAACTTGGCGCCATCAGTTCTCTGCTGGCGAACGACAGCTCGGGTGTGCAGTGGGTCTCGGTCGGACTCGAATCCGACGAAGGCCTGTACGAAGCATTCTTTGAGGGCCGTGACGTTCCTGGAATTCAGGTTCACGACGAACGCTCCTTGATGGACGACCTGATCGTCCGCTACAATGTAGAAACGGTCCCCACGCGCTATCTGATCGATCCCGAGGGTAGGATTTACGAAAAGTACGTAGGAGCGTCGCTGGGCCGCCTGGCCAGAGATCTCCAGCAGTTCGCCAAAACGGATGGTTGAACACAGATGAGACGATTGCTTATCGCCGGAAACTGGAAGATGAATACGGAAGTGGATTCGGCGCGCACACTCGCCGCCGAGATCGCTTCAGAGATACGTGGCCGGGAGACCACGTACGGTGTGGAAACGGCCGTGTGCCCGCCGTTCGTGAACCTGGCCGCGGTTCGGGAGGTTATCGGAGGGACGTCCATCCGTCTCGGCGCCCAGAATATGAGCGATCAGCCGCCGGGTGCGTTCACCGGTGAGACCTCCGCGAGCATGCTCGTCGCCGTCGGCTGCGATTTCGTGATACTTGGCCATTCCGAGAGGCGGCAATACTTTGGAGAAACCGACCAGTCTGTGAGCGCAAAATGTCGAGTCGCGCAGGGCGCCGGCATCAAGCCGATCGTCTGCGTCGGGGAGCGGCTGGAAGAGCGCGAACAAGGAAGAGAGGAAGAAGTAGTGGCAGCCCAAATCAGAGGAAGCCTTGACGGCGTGGACCCAGCCGGATCGACCGAGCCGGTCGTCGCTTACGAGCCGGTTTGGGCCATAGGGACAGGTCGCACCGCGACCCCAGAACAGGCTCAGTCGATGCATCATTTCATCCGTAAGCTGTTGGTGGAAATGTGGGGGGAGAGAGCAGCGGCCCAGATAAGAATTCTGTACGGCGGGAGCATGAAACCCGACAATGCTCAGGAACTCCTCGAGCAGCCGGACATCGACGGCGGACTCATCGGCGGGGCCAGTCTTAAAGCACCGTCTTTTCTGGCTATTGTAGACGCAGGTGTGGAGGTAACTTCAAAATTGTGATGACGCGGCACGTGCTGATCATAGTCACGATTGCAGCGGTAATCGCCCTCGCATCCGGCTGCGGTCAGTCATCGCGGCTCGATTCACAAATATCCGGCCGCACGCTCGTCTACAGTCCCGGCGTGCCGAACTTCGATCTCGAGGCCATTTCGACGCTTCGAGGCGATTTGACGGGGATCGATCTTTATCTCGGCCTGCCGATGGCGTCGCTGATCTTTCTCAAGCGCGGCGACACGTACCTGGCTCGCTACGACGTGGCGATCGAACTCCGCGATGAGGAGGGCAAGCTCACTTTCGACGAGCTGGCATGGAGCGACACGGTGCAAGTCTCAAATTATGACCAGACGCAACAGTACGAGCAGATGATTATCGAGCGCCGGTTCAACACTGGAGAGGGTCGCTACATAGTGGAGGCCACGGTAACCGATCTGAACTCGGAGCAGTCGGCGCTGCGCCGCCAGCGTCTGGACGTGTTCAGCCGCGAGACCACCGGCTTCGCTCTCAGCAGGATCCGGATGGAAGCGCGGGAGGGTGACGCGTCGTTTCGACCGATAGTCGAGTACCACCTTCCTGCGCGTCTCGACTCCCTTCGCTCGGTCGTGGAGCTGTACAATGTGCCACCGGAAGATCGGGTGCTCGTGGAGATGTCGCTCGTCACGTTTCCGAGCGACACGTCCGTTGCCGCCCCGCCGTATTGGCTCACACCGAACATCGGCTCTTTGACGTACCAGGGCGTCGACTTTTCCGAGCCCGACACGGTGCAGGTAACGCGCCGATTGCTGACAGACGTGAATGAGGACGTCACGATCGAGTTTACATTCCCATCCCTGGTACGCGGCACCTACCGTCTTTCCATCGAAGCGCGATCGCTCAATGCGACTCCGGGCGAAGAGGCGATTCTATCCAGGAAGCGAAACTTGAGCATCAAGAGCGAGGACTTCCCGCACGTAACGACCCTCGACCAGGTAATCGAGTCGCTGTCCTATATCGCGTACGAACGCGAGTTGAAGGAAATTCGCAGCGGCGAATCGGTCGACGAGCGCAAAAGGCGGTTCGACGCGTTCTGGGGCAGCCTCGTCAACAATCGCGAAGCGGCGAGGAATCTGATAAAGCAATATTACGGAAGGGTCGAGGAGGCGAATCTCTTTTTTACCGGTCACAAGGAGGGCTGGAAGACCGACCGCGGAATGGTGTACATCATTCTCGGCTCGCCAATGTTTGTCGAGTATTCATTCGACTCGCAGATCTGGCACTACAGCTATTCGGATCGCGACGCGCTCAATTCGTTCCATTTTCAGAAGGTGCGGCCGTTCGGCGTTGAGGCCGACTTCGAGCACTATATACTCACCCGCCGGCCGTTCTACGAAAGGGCGTGGACACGAGCAGTGGAGCGCTGGCGAACAGGCACGATGCTTTGAGCTGCCCGAGCTTTGGCTCAGGTCTTTCCCGTGTCCGTCTTGTCCGTCTTGTCCGTCTTGTCCGTCGTGTCCGCCTTCGCTTTGGAACTCGACTCGACCTTCGTATCCGCCCCGTTCGATTTGGAATCGCTCGATTCGCCGTCGGATTTGGCAGATGCACCCGCGCCGCTTTTACGCGCGTAGTCGGTCAGATAGAACCCATCACCCTTGAAAATGAGTCCCGCGCCTCCGATCACGCGCGTCACGCTCTGCCCGGTCGTCGGGCACACTGCGAGGGGCTCCTCGGTGATGCGCTGCATCACCTCGAAGGTAGAGCCGTCCTCTCTCTTGTAGACGTAGGTTGGCATGAATGGAGCAACCGGTTTCAAATTGGCGGATTGACAAACCCTGATTTGGTGGGCAAGGTTCCGGCCGAGCCCTATCTGACGACTCGAAGGTCGAACGATGGAGGGCCCGAAATCGATTCGAAAACGACGTCGGCCACACGGGGGCGGATTGGCCCCAGCTTGTTGTTCGATCGCGTCGGATACACCCGGTTGGTCAGGAGAATCACGAACAGCTCGGCGTCCGGATCGATCCAGAGCGAGGTTCCTGTGAAGCCGGTGTGCCCGAACGAACGGGGACCGAACCGGCTGCCCGCACTTGAGTAACCCGTCATGCTCTTGGTATCCCATCCAAGCGCGCGCGTGTGATCCAGTGAGTTCTCGAAGCGCGTGGTGAAGAGAGCAATTGTTTCAGGCTTGAAGAACCGGCGGCCGTTGTACTGTCCCTGGTTGAGATACATAGCGGCATAGCGAGCCAGATCCTCCGCCGTGGAGAAGAGACCCGCGTGTCCAGCCGTGCCGCCAAGCATCCAGGCACGCTCGTCGTGAACCTCGCCTTGGACTAAACCGCCGCGGAAAGCCGTGTCGATCTCGGTTGGGACGACATCGGGACTCGTCCCCTGGCCTCCGGCAGGCCTGAAGCCGGTAGAAAACATTCCCAACGGTTCGTAAAGGTGCTCCGTCAGAAAATCGCCCAGCGTCTGTCCGGTGATTCGCTCGACGGTCACGGCGAGCATCATCATTCCGAGGTCACTGTATCTGTGCAGCGAGTCAGACGGGTAGGTGAGCGAGTCCCGCGCGATGAAGTCGATGATCTCGTCGCGTGTAATCAGGCCCATTTGCTCGAACGAGTAGAAGGGTTTCAGGCCGGACGTGTGCGTGAGGATCTGGCGGACCGTCACTGATTCCTTTCCAGCCTGGCCAAACTCGGGCAAATAGGTAGCAAGGGGCTCGTCGAGGTCGATCTGGCCCCGCTCGTAGAGCAACATGATCGCCGGCGTGGTCGCCACGACTTTGGTCAGTGACGCCAGGTCGAAAAGCGACCGAGTAGTCGTTTTTCGGTCGGAGTCGTACGTGAAATATCCGTAGCCCTCATTTTTCACGATCACGCCTGATCGACCGGCGACGACGGCCGCTCCCGGGAAGGCCGAATCTTCCACGGCGTGCCAAATCAGTGTGTCCAAGCGAGACAGAAGAGAGCTCGACATGCCCACGTCTTCGGGTCGGCCGAGCCGAAGGACCTCGGCGGTTGTCATAATGCCGTCGCCGAAGGAATATTGATTGGGAGGAATTTTTACGGGAAGGCGTCCCCGAAACCCGATGCCCCCGAAAAGGCCGTCGGCAACGGCTCTAATTGTTGCTTCCGATCCGTCGTAGGCCGCGATGTAGGCGTCCGGTCGGCGAAATCCCGCCACGATGTAGGGGCTGCCGAACGACACGACGATCGAGGGAGGGTCCTTCCTCACCAGCCTGTCGAGAAACTCGGCCTCGCGCCCGAGCAGGCTGATGAAGCCCGAGCCCGTGCGCACGGTTATGTACGCCTGGACGAGAATGAGGTCGAAGGAGTTGGCGATATCGAGCACGTCGGATATATCGTCGCGACTTGACCTTCTGTCAATTAGCCGATGCTCGACGAAGGCTTCCGGCGCCTGGGAGCGCAGCATCCGATTAAAGGACATTCCGCGATCCACGTCAGATCCGTCACTAATTGTGACTTCCAGGATTCGCTGGCGTCGATCGCGAATCGGAATCAGCCCGTTCTCGTTGCTCAGCAGGGTAACGGCGCTCCGGCCAATCTCGCCCGCAAGCGCCCCAAAGACGGGATCGCCGACGTCATCTCGCAACGAGGCAAGGTCGACCGGGACGTATGCATGTAGCCCTGCCTGGAATTTAGCCCGAAGGACGTGCCGGACCGCCAGATCAATCGTTTCCTCCGAAATTCTGCCTGAGTCGACCGCCTGTAATACTGCTCGGCGCGCAGCATAGACATCGTTCGACATCAGGATGAGATCGATGCCGGCCTCGACGGCTCGGACGGCTGCCTCTCCGGCTCCGAATTCATCCACAATGGCCTCCATACGCATCGCGTCGGTAATGACAAGGCCGTCGAATCGCAGGTCCTGTCGCAGAATGCCAGTGACAATCGGTTTCGACAGGGTCGCTGCCACGGTCTCGCCGCGCTCGATCTCCGGCAATGCCACGTGTGCGACCATAATGGCATCTGCGCCGGCCTCGATCGACCGGATGAATGGCAGAAGCTCCAGTGTGTCGAGACGCGCACGGCCGAGCGTCAGTATGGGCAGGCCGGAGTGGGAATCGACATCCGTATCGCCGTGACCCGGGAAATGCTTCACCGCTGACAGGAGCCCGCCCTCCTTCATACCGAGGATGTAGGCCGCCGTCATGTCGCCGACAAGAGCGGGGTGCTCGCCGAACGAGCGGACGTTGATGACCGGGTTGTTCGGATTATTGTTCACATCGGCTACGGGGGCGTAGTTCATATGAACACCGATCGCCTTGGCTTCACGGGCGACCGCTCGCCCCATGGCCCGCACCAACTCCGGCCGTCGGGCGGCGCCCAGGGCCATTGCTCGCGGGAACGTCGTTGTCTCTGATAGACGCATGCCGGCGCCCCATTCCATGTCCTGCGCGATGAGAAGCGGGATACGCGACCTTTTCTGGAGATCGTTGGTCAGCAACGCCTGCGCCGTCGGGTTGCCGCGCCAGAACATAAAACCGCCGATTTCGAATCGTTCGACGAGATCGACGAGCGTCTGGTATTGGGGATCGGCCTCATTGTAGAGAAGGCCCTGGGCCTGTACGACGAAGAGTTGCCCAACCTTTTGGTCCATCGACATCCCGACAAGGATAGAATCGACCCATGCCGTCCGGTCGACCGAGGCCGGCTTCCGGATGCTCTGACTGCTGCACGCCATCACGAGCGAGAGCACGAGCGTCAATGGAAGAGCGATGTGAAAGCGAACGAATTGTTGTCGGGGCATTAGATCTCTCTAGGCTACCCTCAATTTACGTCGTTGCCTCCGTTTCGTTCACGACGAGCTGCCCGCACGCGGCGGCGATGTCCTGGCCTCGGCTCCGGCGGACGGTTACCGTCACGTTCCTATCGACCAGGATCTTGATGAAGTGGTTCAGTCGGTCGGGTGGCGTCGGCTCGAATCCACTCCCCGGCACTGCGTTGTACATGATCAGATTCACCTTAGATGGGGCCCAGTGAGCGGCTTTGGCGAGGGCGACCGCATCCTCGTCCGAATCGTTGAAACCCTTCAGCATGCAGTATTCGTACGTGACCCGGCGTCGCGTCTTCGCGTGGTAGGCGCCGACGGCGTGACGAAGGGCAGCGATATCGGTCCGCTCCGACCGGTTGACGGGCATGATTCGACTTCGCTTTTCATTTATTACCGAGTGAAGGGAGATAGCCAGATTGAACGGAGCATCGTCGTCGGCGAGTTGTTCGATTCGCTTGGCCAGGCCCACCGTTGACACGGTCACCCGCTTTGGCGACATACCGAGCACGTCCCGAGACCCGACAATCGAGACGCTCTTGAGCACCTCGTGGTAATTCATGAGGGGCTCTCCCATGCCCATGTACACGACATTGGTCAGAGGTGAATTGTACAGGGATCTGGCGAGGCCGTCCATGAAGCGAACCTGATCGACGATTTCTCCGGCGGTCAGGTTCTGCGAGAAGCCCATGAGGCCGGTGGCGCAAAACGTGCATCCCATGGCGCATCCCACTTGGCTCGAAACGCAGGCCGTCATTCGAGACGGGCCATCGTCGTTGAAGTCGGGAATGAGGACCGTTTCGATCTTCGCTCCCGACGAGAGCTTCATGAGCGACTTGACGGTGCCGTCGCTCGATGTCGCCCTTGCGACTTCGACCGCTCTTTCGACGACGGCGAGCCCGTCGAGGCTCGCGCGCAGTGTTTCGGGCAGGTCGGTCATTTCGGCGAAGGATGCGACTCCCTTGCCGTGAATCCACGCAAACATCTGACGGCCGCGAAACGCAGGAAGCCCCAATGACAGGGCGAACGCCTCGAAACCATTGCGATCCAGAGACGATAATCGCACGCGGCCCGATTCGTTGTGCGGCCCGCCGGCGCTTCCTGATCCTGAGGCCATGATCTTACTCGGCCGGCTCAGTCGACTCCTGGGGGACTAGGATGAACTGAGCGTAGTTTTCGGTATCAAGGTACTTGCGAGCAGCGTCGCGAATCTGCTCTGGTGTCAGCTGCTCGTAGTACTCGTTTGACCCTCGGAGAATGTTGTACGGATCCTGGTCGTGCATGTCCACAAATTCGAGGGAGCGAATCCAGTACCCGTTCTCCTTGAGGTTCTGCTCGAGGCTTCTCCGGGCCGTTTCACGGGTCTTCTGGATGTATGATTCGCCGATACCCGTTGCCTTCAAACTATCGATCTGGCTGAACACGGTCGCGATCAATTCATCCACGCGCTCCGGATCGCAGCCAAAACCGATCGAAAGGCGATAACCTTCGTATGGCCGGTCGAATGTCGAAGACGAGATGGAGACGCCGTACGTTCCGCCAAGGTCCTCTCGAAGCACCTCTCGGAACTTCAGGCGCATCACCTCCGTGAGCGCGACCACCGCCTGGCGATTCCTTCGCGTCCACTCGAACGGACCCGTAATAGTAATCCTGACCTGGCTCTTCGGCTCTATTCCTTTACGAACCACTTTCTCGATCACGCCCGCCGGAGGTCGTATCCCGACGTCTCTCCAGGTCTCCTCACGATCGATCGAGGGGAGCGAGGCGAGGTATCGTTCGACGAGCGGCTTTACGTCCTCAACGGAAAACGAGCCGACTAAGTAGAATCGGAAGTCATCAGCATCGGCAAAGCGATCCCGGAAGATTTCGTGCGACGCCTTCAGATCCATCTCGTTCAGCCTTTCCTCGTCGAACGGCTGCGCGCGATAATGTCCTTGCGCCATGGTGACCTGGATCGTGTCCTGATACGCCTTCTCCGGGGTCACTTTCATGCTCGTGATCAGCTCCTGCATTCGCGTCCTGTAAGACACGAACGCGACGGAATCCGCTCGCGATGCGGTGAAATTCAGGTAGACCAGCTGGAAGAGCGTCTCGAGATCTCTCGGCGACGCGGACCCGGAGAACCCTTCCTCGAGGGAACCGATCGTCGGCGACACGCTCACCACATGGCCGGAAAGCCGCTTGCTCAATTCTATCGGCCCGAACGCTCCCAAGCCGCTCTGGCCGATGACCGTGGATGCCGTCACGGCCGCAGTGTACAATGAGTCGGGATACAGGGACGTGCCGCCCGGGCTGTATGCGCTGAAAACGATCTCGTCGTTCTTGAACGTCGTCGGCTTGAGAGCGACACGGACGCCGTTCGAAAGAAGCAGCCTGGTGACGCCCAGCGAATCGTCGCGCACTTCCGAGATGATGCTGCCCGGTTCGGGCAGGTGCTGGATGAGCTCCTCGTCGAGCACCAGGTCTGCGTAGGCAGCGATGTTCTCCCGGCGAACCGATTGGAACGTCGCCATGATGCTCGCGCTGTCGGGGAGCGGCACATCCTCGGGACCGTCGAGGAGAACCACCCGGCTATCCCGCGTGATCAGACGGCTCGAAAGCGCGTTGATTTCCTCGACGGTTATCGTAGGCAGCAACTGCTCAACCATCCGATACTCGAACGCGATGCCCGGCACCGGCTCATCCTCCAGAAAATTGCGCGTGTACTCTGCCGCGAATCGGCCCGACTCGGATTTGTCTCTCTCGGCGTACGCCCGTTCGTAATAGCGGAGCAGGTCCTGCTTGTTTCGCGTCAGCTCACCCTCAGTGAATCCGTGGCGGCGCACGCGCTCGGCTTCCCGCAGCAGGACTTCCAGAGCCCGAGCGGCCCCGCCGTCTCTGACCAGAGCCTGCAGTGTATAGAACTCGGCGCCTCGTACGAACGCGCCCGCGCCGGAGCCGGCAAACGCAAACGGCGGGTCTGCATCCTGCGTGAGCTCGCCGAGTCGCTCGTTGAACATCCCGTGATACAGGCTCTCGACGAGATCGTGTCTATAACTCGCCACCGTTCCTTCCTGAGCGGATTCTCGCTTGAAAACGATGTTCACCGTTCCGTACGGCGCCTCGGGGTCGGTCGCCGGGGCGAGCAACGTTTGCGGATGCCCCGGGACCGCGAATTCAGGCCGCGGGCGCGGCGAGGTGTTCGCCGGCAGCGACTCGAACTCCTCGCGGATCATTTCCATCACGACTTCCGGCTCGAAGTCACCGATGGCTACGACGGCCATCAGCCCGGGTCGGTACCAATCCCGATAGAATCGTTTCACAACGTCGTAATCGGCATTTCGAATGATCTCGGGATCGCCGATGGGAAGTCTTTCCGCGTACTTGGAACCTGCGAGGAGGATCGGTAGCTGCTTGTCGAGCATACGGGCATTAGCGCCGCGCCCCAGACGCCATTCCTCCGTGACGACGCCGCGCTCCTTGTCGATCTCTTCCTCTTCAAAACTGACGCTCCCTGCCCAGTCCCTGAGGATGCGAATGCCCTGGCCGATGACCTCCAGCGTATCGGTCGGCAACGTCAGCATGTAGACCGTCTCGTCGAAGCTCGTGTATGCGTTCAGATCCGCTCCGAAACGCATGCCGTGGCGTTCCATGTAATCTATAAGCTCTTGTTTTTCAAATCGTTCTGTGCCGTTGAAAGCCATATGTTCGACGAAGTGGGCGAGCCCGCGCTGGTCTTCGTCTTCGAGGACGGAGCCGGCATCAACGACGAGCCTCAGCTCTGCTCTCGTTTCGGGTCGTTCGTTTCGACGGACGTAAAGGCGGACGCCGTTCTCGAGAGTGTCAACCAGGATCGACGGGTCAAAAGGCAGTCGATCGTCGGGACCCCACCTCGTTCCGTCGACCGAGATCGATACGGTGTCGGCCGGAAGTGCTGCTTGCACCGTCGACTCGGTGATCGGGGCCGTGTGCTGTGGGACGGACGCGCAACCGAACGGCAGGAGGAGAACGGCGCCGACGAAGGCGACGGACAGCGATCGTTTCATAAGGCAAGGATTTGTTGTCGAGACATCCGGATCTACGGCCATGCGGCCCGTAGGTTGCCGCATGGGAAGCGTCGGATCAGGCAATGAGCTGGTCGACGAGTATGAGTGCGACGAGAACTGGCACGTAGACGACCGAGGCGAGCAGCACCTTGCGCGCCGCAGCGTTGGCCAGCGTCCGATAGAAGTGATAAGAGGCGGCGACGAAGAGGGCGCCCGCGGCCAGAATTCCGACCAGATAGGGGATGCCGGTCAGACTCATCCCGTAAGGCACGACGCTGAAGACCACGACGAGGATCGTAAACAGCAGCGTCTGAAGGCCTGTGGACTTCCCGTCGGGTTCGACAACGGGCAGCATCGCGAACTCGGCGCGTGCGTAATCACGTCTGTACATCCATGCGAGAGACAGGAAATGCGGCATCTGCCAGACGAACAGGATGGCGAACAGGGCCAGTCCGCCGGCATCGATCGAGCCCGAGGCCGCAGTCCATCCGCCCAGGGCCGGAAGTGCGCCGGGGATGCATCCGATGATGGTGTTGTACTTCGTTCGCCTTTTCAGCGGCGTATAAACGCAGAGATAGCCCAGCAAGGTGATGGCGGCGAGAACAGCAGTCAGCAGGTTAACGTTCGCCGCAAGCAGCGCGATGCCGAGGAGACTCAACGCCGTACCGGCCGCAAGCGCAAATACCCCGGAAACCCGGCCGTCCGGAATCGGTCGTGTAGACGTCCTGCGCATGAGTGCGTCGAGGTCACGCTCCAAATAATGGTTGAGCATCCCTCCTCCCGCTGCGCTGAGCGTGACGCCGAGCAGCGCGTTCATCAGCAGACCGACATCCACCCCGCCGGTGCTCGCCAGGAAAAATCCCGCGAGTGAGGATATCCCCACGAGGAAGGTGATCTCCGGTTTGATCAGGTCCCAAACGTCAACCACCCAGGCTCTGGCGGCGCGCTCGGACGAGGCGAAATGACGTCGTCTGTTGAGGTAAGTAGGCGGAACGGCGGACGGATCGCGGACGACCGGATCCGACACGCCGCCCATCCGGGCGACCTCGGTTGACTTTTGAATCTGTTCAGAGGGCATAAATTTGGCTCACCCGGCAGCTGCGGCCGCGACGTCCGGTCTGCTGTGCGCTGCAGTGGATTCCTCCGGCGCCGGCATTCCACGCGCCCAAACCGCCACTCCAACAGCCGAACCCCACAAGAGCGCTCCTACCACGAGATGCAAAGTGTTCGCGACGACCTGAAGATTGCTGGGGACCAGCACGCCGGACTCATTCAAAAGTACAAAATACGCTGTGAATCCCAGCACAATCTGAAAGGTGAGTATGCCCGACATCACGTGAACCCCCTTCACGAGTCTTACGTCTGCCCGGTGCTGCCGCATCGTCTTCAAGATCAGCGCGAATACCAGTCCGAAAACTACCGCTGCGCCAATCATGTGCGCGATCGCGAGCGGAACGCTGATCCCTCGACCGGGGTGGCGCAACAGGGCGCCGAGCCCGATCTGAGCCAGGACGACAATCGCGGTAAGCGCTGCAAGGCTGGCGAGTGCCGTCCTCGCGTCGTTTCCGCCTCCATGTTCTACCCGTCCGATCCAAGGCTGAGACGTCATGACCGCAAGCGTCACGAGAAGGCCGAAGAAGATCTGGGCAGTGACGGCGTGGACGATCGCGAGATCGATTGAAATCAGGACTACCCTCAGTCCGCCGAGCACGCCTTGCAGAATGACGATCGCGAGCGCCCCGACCGCGAGACCGCGGACGCCCGGTCTGGGATCGACGCGCCAGATCCAGACCGTCAGAATGAGCGTCAGTGCCCCGACGATTGCTCCCAGAAGCCGATGGCCGTGCTCGGCTAGCACGGGTGTGATGGTCCACCACTCTGGCCAGGGATTCAGAGGGTCCCACGAATCGAATGACGTCGGCCAATCGGGCACGGCCAGCCCCGCGTCGATACTCGTGACGAATCCACCCCATCCGATCAGACATACGGACGCACCGATCGTGAGGAGGATGAATCGATGGATGTATCGAATTCGCTCCGCTGTGCGCTTGAAATCTGGGGCGATGGGCATGCCGAGGGGTGATACGCGTATGGGGAACGCTCAAAAACCGACAGGCAGGAGGTGTGTTCCTACCAATCGTCACGCGCCCTTGAAAAATGAATCAATCTTTCGCCGCGGAAAGTACGGTGATTACGCGTGGCGCTGTTAGTTTACACGAACACACTTTGCGCGGTGGGAGCCAGACCACCGCGGTTAGAGACCGGATATGCCGCTTATCGCATCCATTTCAGGAGTCAGGGGAGTTTTCGGAGACGGGCTCGACCCTGCAACCCTCGTTCGTTTCGCGTCGGCCTACGGGACCTGGTGCCGTAATAGGGGCTCAGGCCAGGTGACCGTCGTGGTCGGCCGGGATGCACGGGTGACGGGCGAATTGTGCTCGCGAATCGTGGTCGGCGCGCTGCAGAGCGTCGGCTGCCACGTAATCGACGCAGGACTCGCCACCACACCGACTGTCGAAATGGCCGTTCTGCAGGAAGGAGCCCAGGGCGGGATCGTCCTTTCCGCTTCCCACAACCCGGCCCAGTGGAATGCACTGAAGTTTTTCAATGAGCAAGGCGAGTTTCTGACCCCTGTTCAAGGCGCCGAGGTGCTGGCCCTGGCGGAAGCCGGCGAAGCGGATGTCGTCAGGTACGATCGAATCGGTCGGGTATCGTCGAAGGACTTTTTGGAAGACCACATCGACGCTATCCTTGCTCTTTCGTTCATCTCCGCAGAAACGATTGGTGCTGCGGACTACAAGATCGTCGTGGACGGAGTGAACTCGGTGGGTGGCATTGCCATTCCTGAGCTCTTGCGGAGACTGGGCGTCAAACCGGATCGGATCGTGGAGATCCACTGTGAGCCGACGGGACTGTTCGCACACGACCCGGAGCCGCTGCCGGGCCACCTGGAGGACTTGATGGATGCGGTTGCATCCAGCGGCGCGGACCTGGGAATTGCCGTGGATCCAGACGCAGACCGGCTCGCTCTCGTCGAAGCCGGCGGCGAGTTTCTTGGCGAGGAGCTGACGCAGGTCCTCGCTGCCGATTTCATGTGGAGTCACGGCGAGGGACCGTTCGCGACCAACCTCTCGTCCTCTCGAACCATCGACCACGTGGCGGCTACGTACGGCCAAACGGTGTATCGGACAGCCGTCGGAGAGGCCAACGTCGTCGTGAAAATGAAGGAGGTCGGCGCCCTGATCGGCGGTGAAGGTAACGGCGGCGTCATTCTACCGGATCTGCACTACGGAAGAGATGCCCTCGTCGGGGTCGCGATCGCACTCCAGACACTGGCCGAGCGCGGGATCACCCTGACGGAATGGCGAAGCCTCTGGCCTAGGTACGGAATGGCCAAGCAGAAGGTCGCACTGGACTCGGTTGATCCCGACTCCGTACTTCGGCGCATCGCAGCAGAGTATGCAGACGAAGACGTCACCGATGTCGACGGCGTCAAAATCGACTTCGAGAACAGTTGGGTGCACCTGAGAAAATCGAACACGGAGCCGATCATTCGGGTCTATGCCGAAGCCGCGACGGTGCAGGCAGCCGAGGCGCTCGCCGATCGATTCGTGCTCGAAATCACCGCGCTGTAACCGACAGAAACCTGGATTGATCTGTTGCCGGATTTCAAGATTCTGCTGGTCGACGACGAACCTGACCTCCTCGAGCTGGTCAGGTACAACCTGATTCGAGACGGGTACACGGTGTTCACCGCCGCGAACGGCGAACAGGCCCTGAAAGTGGCCGCCGAGGTCAGACCGCATCTCGTCGTACTGGACGTACGCATGCCGGTCCTGGACGGCATAGAAACCTGCAAGCGCCTGAGGGATAACCGCGATACGGCGGATCTGCCCGTGATCATGTTGACGGCGCTGTCTCAAGAGATCGACGAAGTGAAGGGACTCGGCGCCGGGGCCGACGATTACATCGCGAAACCCGTCTCATACCGCAAGCTCGAGGCCCGCATAAAGTCTCTGTTGAGACGAGCCTATCCAGAGGTAGAGCAGGAAGCTGTGCTCCGACGCGAAGGTATCGAGATAGATCGAGAGAAATATCTGGTCCGGCGGACGGTTCAGGGCGAGGAGCAGAAGCTTCATCTCCCGAAAAAACAATTCGAGCTTCTGTATGCGCTCGCCTCGAAACCGGGCGTCGTTCAGTCGCGGGAGGAACTCCTCGATGAGGTCTGGGGAGAAGACGTCTATGTGACCCCGAGGACGGTTGACGTTCACGTGCGTAAGATCCGGGACACGATCGGGGAGCACTATATCGAAACCGTAAAGGGTGTCGGATACCGGTTTGCGGAGTAACGTCGGCCATCTGTCGTCAAATGGATTTGCGCGCTGACGTGATCGTCGTGGGAGCCGGGGTTGTCGGCCTGACGACGGCCGTGCGCCTGCTCGAACGCGGTCTGGAAGTTGTGATCGTCGCGGACAGGAGGCATCCGAACACGACCAGCGATGTGGCGGCCGGGCTTTGGTATCCGTACAAGGCGGGCGGCAGGCGGATTGCGACCTGGGCACTCGAGTCACTGGCTGCTTACCGCTCGCTCATCCCAATTGCCGGCGCCGGTGTTCGCTTTGTACCATGCAGATCATATGTGCCTGCGGATGAGCCCACACCGTTCTGGGCCGAGGTCGATGTCGAATATCGTGAGCGACCGGTTCGTCATCCCGTCAACGGATCGCCGACTCGCATGCTCGAGGCGGTTCTTCCGGTCGTCCAATCCGCCGTGTTCATCCCCTGGCTCGAAGACCGCGTGATGTCCCTCGGCGGCTCCATCTTTCTGCTCGACCGGTCGCTTGTCGAAGTGTCGGAGCTCGACGCTCGGGTGATCGTGAACTGCTCGGGGCTGGGCGCACGCAAGCTTTGCGGAGACGAGTCGGTCGTCCCTGTACGCGGTGCGGTCGTGCGGATGTCGGGTACGGGAATCGACGAGTGCATCACCGACGACATCGATCCGGATCATCCGACCTATATCATTCCCAGTAGCGGGTTCTGCGTGCTTGGAGGATCCGCGGAGGCGGATCGATGGGACATGCCGGTATCGCAGGAGGAGGCGCAGGACATCGTCGATCGATGCGCCCGGCTCGACAGCCGAGTGCGCAGCGGGACGGTGGTCGGAGTGGCTGCAGGGTTGCGTCCATGGCGTCCCGAAGTTCGACTCGAACTCGAACACACCGATTCCGGACGGCCGGTTGTTCACAACTACGGGCACGGCGGCTCGGGCTATACGCTGGCGTGGGGGTGCGCGGATGAGGCGGCGGAGTTGGTTGCTGCCGCGTTCGGTTGACTGACCCGAAAGGAGGAGACGGCCGCATCGGATTTAGAGGTCCCTCGCCGCCTGCGGCGGCTCGGGATGACAAGGGCTCTTCTTGTTAGGACACCCCTGAAAGAGGTCACGGTCGTGTCGGATTTAGAGGTCCCTCACCCCGGCTGAAGCCGGGGATTCGTGATGACAAGGGCGTTTATGGCAAGACGTCCGCGCGCGAAAGGAGCGGCATCGTGCGCCAGCGCATTCGACGGACGTCGACGGTTCCGAGCGTTACTTTTTGTCGGGACGTCTCGATCAATTGACTACTTGTCATCTCCAACGAAGCGCAGCGGAGTGAGAGACCTATGAATCCGATGCGGACGTAGCCTTCTTCCTGGAGCGCAGCGGAGTGAGAGACCTATAAATGCGATGCGGACGTGACCCCAATTCTGGATCCCGGATCGAGTCCGGGATGACGGCTTCGCAAGGACGGTCCTATGAATCCGATGCGGACGTAACCTTCTCTCGTGACGCAGCGACCGAGAGACCAGGACTCACTCCCCGTCCGGCAGGAGCTTCGGCGGCATCAAAAAGACCATCTCTCCCTCCCCAAAGCGGACCGCCGACCACGACTCGACCTCGAAGCCGATGCGGGCAACGGCCCCGGTGGGGAACCGTATATTGCCCTGCCCAATCAACATGCCGACGGTTTCCGACCAGGTCGGTTCGTGGCCGACCAGCATGAGTCGCTCGGTTGTATCCGGCTCCGACTGGATCACTTTGATAATTTGTTCCGGCGATGCGCCGTAGAGAGCCTGTGATTCTCTGATCTGCGTGTTCCAGGCGCCGGCTTCGGATGCGATGGAAACGGTGTCTCTGGCCCGTAGCGCCGTCGAGCTGACGATGCCGTCGGGGATCAGGCCGATGTGACTGAGATAGCGGCCCATCGCCTTCGCGGCCTTCCGGCCCCGTTTTGCCAGCGGCCGCTCGTGATCGTGATCGAAAGGGGCGTCCCAGTCGGATTTTCCATGTCGGAAGAAAAGGACAGTTTTCATCGGTAGTTTCCATCGGGTAGGAACATGGGGTGAGGCATGTCCGGTTCGGCAGCATCGGTGAACGTTAGGACTCGATAGTACAAAACTCAATGCAGACTTCGGGTGCGAGATACATTTTGCAGGGTCGCCTTTCGGCTGCCGGCACGCTTTCGTCACTCGTGCCCGGCGTCGAACTCGTGGCCGAGCCGGTGACACGCCACTCAGCGGTGTACCTCGATACGTTCGACTGGCGACTCTATGAAGAGGATCGCGAAATCGCGGTCGATGTAGGCCGGCAACCAACGAATATCTCGCTCCGTGAGCGCGGACGTAGAAGGGAACTCCTGAGCGCCTCTGGCAAGCGCCAACCACGGTTCGCGTCCGACTTGCCCAAGGGCCGGCTTCGAGACGCACTTACTTCCATTGCCGGAGTGCGGGCCCTGCTTCCCATCGTTCGCATTTCCTACAGTGAGCGACTGCTTAAGGCGCTCAACGCCGACAGGAAAACGGTGACGAGACTGAGGGTGTTGTTCCAGTCCCGGGCCTTCAGGCAGGAAGGCGACCGCAGGACGGCGCTCCCCGATCTCGTCGAGGTGATTCCCGTCCTCGGTTACGAACGGGAGACCCATTTGCTTTGCTCCGCACTCGAAGATGCAGGTCTAAGGAAGGTCGACGAAGACCTTCTTTACTTGGCACTCGCCGCCGTCGGGCGGGAGCCGCTTGATTATTCATCGAGACCGAGCATCATCCTCGACCGCGGAATGACCATGGACGAGGCGCTTCGAACCGTCCTCATAAACCTCGCGAGAGCGATGCGAGCCAACGAGCCCGGGATGATGGCCGACGTCGACATCGAGTTTCTTCACGACTACCGGGTCGCAAACCGGCGCACGCGGTCGGTCATCAGCCAGTTCAAGAAAGGGATCTCCGCCACCGTACTCCGAAGCTTTCGGCCCGGATTCAAGTGGCTCGGCAAAGTGACCGGGCCCACGCGTGACGCAGACGTCTATCTGGAGAACGTCGACGGTTACCGCGCCGACCTGCCGGAAGAGGTGGGCGAGCAGCTGGTGCCGCTGCGCGAATTTCTCAGGAGGAAACGGGAGCGCGAGTTCAAGCTGATGCTCCGTTCTCTCAAAACGAAGCGTTACCAGCAGTTGCTGGCGCATTGGGAGTCGATGTTGCTCGGCACCGGGTCGAACGGTCCAGTCCACCTCCATAAACCCGTCCCTGTCCTGCCAGTCGTCTCGGCGCGAATCTGGAAGGTGTACGCGGGCATCGTAAAGCAAGGGCGAGCCATCACCCCGGGGACTCCGGCGACGGCGCTTCACAATTTGCGGCTCGTGTGTAAGAACCTTAGGTACCTTTTAGAGATATTCCGAAGTCTATATCCGGCCGACGCCATCGCATTGTTGATCTCGGAGCTGAAGACGTTGCAGAATAACCTGGGGGACATACAGGACCTCGAAGTACAGCGCTTGGCGCTCGAGGGCTTCGCGCAGGAGATGCTGGAAGAAGGCCCCGTCGCCTCCGGCACCGTGATGGCCATGGGGCGTCTCGCGGCGAGTTTGGAGGAGCGGCAATACGCTGCCCGTGGAGATTTCGCCAGAATCCTCCGGCGGTTCGCCCGAGAGAAGAACCGTCGAATCTGCCGCGAGCTGTTCAAAGACCAGCGCTAATCCGATCCGATGAAGATTTTCTCGATATACCATCTCAAGGGTGGAGTAGGAAAGACGACGGTTGCAGTCAACCTCGCCTACCTGTCTGCGCTGGAGGGTTATCGAACGGTTGTGTGGGACCTCGACCCGCAGGGTTCGGCCAGCTTCTACTTCCGAGTCAAGCCGAAGGTAAAAGGAGGCGGGACCCGGCTGCTGGTAGGCAAGAAATCGGCTCTGAAGTCGAGGCGCGGTACCGACTTCGAGCTGCTCGACCTGATTCCGGCCGATTTCAGCTATCGGAAGCTCGACCGGATCTTGTCGAAGCTCAAGAAATCGGATAAGCGCATCGCGAAGCAACTGAAACCGCTGGAGGGACACTACGACCATCTCTTTGTCGACTGTCCTCCAAGTTTCACGAACGTTACTGAGGGCATTCTCGGTGTATCCGACGTGGTTCTGATTCCGTCGATCCCGACGACGCTTTCGATCGAAACGCTTGAGCGCATCCGAAAACATCTGGATGCGAACCTCAAGAAGGGCGCGCTGGTCGCGCCGTTCTTCTCCATGGTGGACCGGCGCAAGCGCATGCACCGCGACATCGTGGATTCTGTGGATTCACACTATGACTTTCTGAAGACGACGGTGCCCTATGCCAGCGTGATCGAGCAGATGGGGATCGAACGGGCGCCGGTCGCCGTTTTTCAGCCCAACGGTCCCGCCACCGATGCATTCAGAGCACTCTGGACCGAAATCACCCATCGCGCCGGAATCGGACATCCGACCGGCTAATTAGAAGGACCCACTATGTCGTCTAGACCGACGCTTTTTACGGATACTCTGGTCGAATACGTCCACGCCCGCGTACTTCGAGAAACCGACGTCCTGCGCCGTCTGAGAGAAGAGACTGCAAAGCATCCCATGTCGGAGATGCAGATCTCCCCCGATCAGGGGCAATTCATGGGCATGCTGGTCAAGGCGCTGGGCGTGAGGCTGGCGATCGAGGTAGGTACTTTCACGGGCTATTCAGCCACGGTTGTCGCCATGAACCTCCCGGACAACGGC
>DATKEJ010000057.1:0-2788 GCA_035512315.1 Rhodothermales bacterium
GGGGCAATCTCGCCCCAGAATACCGGCCCCTGGCCGGAAGCGATGCCTTGAAGAGGTGCGGCGGATCTCATGGTCGTGGTGGATGGGTTGTGAATTGGAGGCACTCTGGTAAGCGGACCGCCGCCGCTCCGTTCCCGATCACGCGCGCCGTCACGACGAGGTTTCATTCAACGTGCGCCCGTCACAATTCGCCCTCATTCGTCTTGAAGTCGTGACGAAACGATCTTCCAGGCGCCGTCCCTGTAAATCCAGACGTCATCATACCGCGCCCGCCGTTTCCGATCGCCGCGCTCCTGGACGTAGACTCCGGTGAGCACCGCCGCGTCACCGTAGAGCAGCACTTCTGTCCCTTCCGTCCGATGGCGCGCGGGCGGCGCCCCGACCATTTCCCCGACCATGGAGAGGGTCTGACTCCGATTGGACGCCCTTCCCCCGGGGTAGACGGCGGCATACCCGCTGTCGAGGAGCAGTTCGAGGGCTTGCACGTCGCGCCGCTCGTAGGCATCGAGCAGCGCTCGTTCCGCATCGAGCAGCTCGCGCCGCGCCTCGAGGCGATCAGGTGGTTCCGTCGACGGAATCACGAGGCCGTTTTGGCTGAGTACCGCAAGTGCCGCAGGGAGTGCCTGCTCGTACGGAATTTCGATCTCGGGGTCGAGACCGTCAGCCTCCCACCCCATTCCGGTTTTCGGATCGTACGTCCGGCCTACGGGAAGGAAGAGCGAGAGCCCTGCCGGGAGTGAAACAAGCTCTCCGAAGTGACCTCCGCCGCCGGTACGCTCGCCGATTATGCGGGCACGGCCGGTAACGACCAGTCCAAACGCAAAGGACTCGGCCGCCGAAAACGATCTGCTGCTGGTCAACACGATGACGGGTATGTCGGGAAAGCGGGGACCGGCGACGTCCGTTCGCGTCCAGCGGTCCATCGGCTGATCCCACCCCCGCCGAATCGAGCTTACGAGATGAGTCGGTTCGTCGAAGAGAAGCGACGACAGGTAGACCACGGCGTCGGGACCGCCCCCCGGGCTCCTGCCCACGTCGAGGATGAGTGCGTCTACGTTGCGCAGTGCATTCATCACCGAGTCCACCTGCGCCCGGCCGGCCTCTGTCCACCCGAAGGGACCGATAGCAACGTATCCCACGTTCCCCGGCATCAGTTCGAACCGAAGGAGCGGGCGGTCCCGGTCGAATACGCCCTGGGGGGTCTGCACGATGCCCGGGTCCGGGGATGCACCCGTCCTCGGACGGCGGACGGCCGACACGCGGAGGTGTCTGTCGCGCGAGCGATCCTGCAGGAAGTTCGTGAGGACTTCGGCGAGGTCCACCGGGATATCGGGCGAGTCGAACCTGCCTGTGCTGTGGGCCGCCAGGAGATCACCTGCGAGAGCAATGCCTCGGTCCTCATAGACGTAGCCCTGCCGAAGCTGCGAGGCAATGGCTTCAATGATTTCGGTCCTGACGCCCGAGGTCAGGCGATCCACTTCTGGTTCCTGGGCGAGCGCGACACCATGTGCACGGGACGAAAGGTAGAGAAGGATCAGTAGGAATAGGTAGACAGGTCGCATGAGATATTCGTGACTTGGCGAAAGGAAGGAAATCGAATCGGATGCAATAAACGCGGAGGGTGCAGCGTTGTCCTGAAGAAGTCCTTCCCTTTTCCTTCCCGATCCATCCTGACATGATCCTGCGGTCGTCATTTTTCGTCGGCCGAGTGCTCGTAACGCCTTCGCGCAATGTGATCGCGTCTGGCGGCAGCGAGTCCAATCTGGAACCGCGACTGATGGATATCCTTTTGCTCCTCGCGTCCCGCCCGGGCGAGGTCGTTACGCGAAAGGATCTACTCGAAGCAGGGTGGCCCGGAGCGGCGAGCGCGGACGAAGGACTTACCAAGGCCGTCAGCTTGCTTCGCCACGCGCTGGGTGACGCGGCCTCCTCGTCGATCGTGATTCAAACGATTCCGAAGAGGGGATATCGACTGGTGGCTCCGTTGCGCAGTGCCGACCATCCCCGTTCGAGCGGTGCGGAGCGATGGTCGACAGGACCTGCCAGGCTCGATCAAACGACGCCTCCGGTGGGACGTGCTCGAGGAGCTCGCGTGGCGGGTACCGCAGTCGTCATTCTGCTCGCCCTCGTGGCAGGCTTCGCCGGGGGAATGCGAAGAACGACGGCCGGAGAACCCGTGAGGAAGCAGTTCCTCATCATTGACACGGCTTCGACAAGCGATCACCTCCTCGACGGTGCCGGCAAACCCGTGGTCATCAAACGCCGCATCAAGCTCGCGCCCTCCGATCACCCGACGAATCCGTCGGCCGCCGGGAGCGATGCTCTGGAGTCACCGCCTCGGACGTCCAGGTGAAATTCTGATGGCGGTGAGCAATCGCCCAGGCCTCCAAGAATTGGACGGAACGCGAGGCACGGTTTCTCGGTATTGCACTAGCCGGAGTGGTGACAGATATTGGCACCATGAAGCTGACGGCAAGACACCGGAAAACGCTGGAAGCGATCTTCAGGAAGCCCACGCGCCCGGACATTCGCTGGTCCGATGTCGAGCGACTATTCGTGGCCGTTGGAAGCGAAATTTCGGAAGGAGGCGGATCCCGTGTTCGGATCAAATTGGGCAATCAGGTAAAGACATTCCATAGACCCCATCCTTCGGACATGGCCAAGCGCTATGCGGTCGAGGCTGCGCGCGAGTTTCTGAAGGACCACGGCATTGAACCCTGACCATGGAATACAAAGGCTACGTGGCGGTCATTCAGTATGATGACCGGGACAACATCTTTCACGGCCA
>DATKEJ010000058.1:0-7131 GCA_035512315.1 Rhodothermales bacterium
GCGGTTCGAGTGAAGAGATCAACGCACTCAGGGATCAGATCGAGTCTCTTCTCGACCAGTTTCAGAATCAGGGGTGCGGACCCGCCGAGGCTGAATACGAAATGACGTTGTTTTTCTACCCGAGGAAGGAGACATGAACGACCTGCAGAACGCCGACACTGCGAGTGGGCCGAGGAGACTATGGAATCGAAACTTCACTCTCCTGTGGCAGGGTCAGTTCATCAGCCTGCTCGGCTCGCAGGCATTCTTCGTTGCGGTGAGCTTCTGGGTAGCGGAGGCGACCGAATCCCCGGCCCTTCTCGGAAGTCTCCTGATGGCTTCCATCCTGCCGGGGCTCCTGCTCACGCCCCTCGGAGGTGTGATTGCTGATCGTCACTCTCGAGTCAATCTGGTGATCGCGAGCGATTTGATTCGGGCCGTGGTGATCATTGGAGCTGCCGGGGTTCACTTCTCTCAAGCGCCCATCGATGCAAAAGTACTCGCGATAGGCATCGCGATGGTGATCTCAGGAATCGTGGGCGCGTTCTTTCAGCCGGCGGTCAATGCGATGATCCCCGATCTGGTTCCGACGGGCAGGCTCGCGGCAGCAAACTCTGCAACCCAGGTGTCGGCGCAGGTGGCTTCAATCGCAGGACAAGCGCTGGGCGGAATTCTCTACAAGGTATTGGGAGCTTCGACTCTGATCCTGATCGATGGCCTCACCTTTCTCCTGTCAGCCGGCAGCGAGACGTTCATTCGCGCCGATCGGACGCGAGTGGGATCTCGTGACGCGGGCGCATCTGTTCTGCCGCAGATTCGCGAGGGAATGGCGTGGGTGGGTCATCAGCCAGGAATGTTTCATTTCCTCATTGCTGCAGCTCTGCTCAACTTCTTCATGGCTCCGATGATCGTCCTTCTGCCGTTCTACGTCAGCGGGCATCTGGGCGCCAGCGTGCAATGGTATGGGTTTCTCGTTGCGAGCCTGAGCGCAGGATCAGTCTTCGGCTCCGTGGTTGCCGGCGTCGTTCCGGTATCGGGACGGCGGCGCGCCCGTACTCTCACGATCCTGTTCGTCGTGACACCTCTGCTTCTCTCCTCTCTTGCCGCCACTGGCTCCAGATTCGTGGCACTCGGACTGATGTGTGCCGCGGGCGGGTGTTCCGCGTTCATCAACGTCAATGTGTTTGCACAGTTTCAGAGAATGACGCCGACCGAACTGAGGGGCCGAGTGATCTCGCTCGTCCTCGTCGTTGCCGGCGGCGCTGCTCCCCTTGGCATGGCCGCGGGCGGAGTGATTACAGAAGCCTCGGGTGGAAGAGTCGATCTCACATTTCTGATATCGGGAACCTCGGCAGCGCTGATTGGAATGCTGCTGCTCGCACGCAAAGAGCCACAGCAGTTCCTTTCCACGGAAACGATCTGAAACAGAGTCGCTCACCGGCGCAGCTCTGTAAAGTTAGGGTCTACCATCGGATTTGAGCGGCGGCTGGATTGCGCCCGGCGCCGAGCTGGCACGAGACCGAGTGGACGCTCTCGAAGTTCGACCCGTGGGACCATGGCCGACGCCTGAGGCGCGCCTCAAAGACCTCACGGGAGACAGAACGCCATTGAGTATGCGACGATCACCGAAACGTTCGGGAGGCAAACCAATGCGGGTAGTGATCGGAGTGATTGCCGCGTTCTCACTTTTCGTCAGTAGTGCCTCGGCGATCGTGATTCGTCACGATCGAGAGGATCGCGACTACCGCGTATCCGAGAGTCGCTTCCCGGCGCTCGGCTCCATTTTCCGAACCGGTGAGGGGCATCGCGACTGCGTGACGACCCTGATCGCCTCGATGGGTGATCACGGCCGCGCACTGTACCGAAGGGGAGGCGTTTCAGAATTCCATCGAATCGGGCGCCCGTCGCATCGAGCTGGCCGATGGGAGAATGGTCCTCGCGGATCTCCTGATCCGCCATCCAGGCGGCGAGAGCTTCGACCGGACTCCGGATGTCGCCCTGATCCGTCTGAGTGAGGAGATTCCGGACCTCGAGCCGATTCCGCTTTACGAGGGCAACGATGAGCGGGGAAGGGTCGTGCTCATGCCGGGATGGGGAGGTTTCGGTAACGGGCTCGACGGGCTGACCGAGGGCGATGGGCTGCTGCGGGTCGCAGAGAATCGGGTGCTCTCCACCTCGAAGGAATCAGCGGTCCGGGAGAGTCGCCGGCATCGGATCGTCCCAGCGTACGTTCGGACGCCCCGAGGGGCTGTATGGAGCCGATGAATATTACGTGCGGATTTCGGATCTCACCGACTGGATCCACGGCATCGTGCAAGCGTCCGACGATTGATCCCTGCGTGTGCTGGAATGCTCGGGAGGCTCCGGGCTCAGATCTTTGCTCTTCGGAGTCGGCCTGGCCTCTGTAGATTTGGACCCCGACGCTGCCCCGGAATCTGGGATTGGTCGAATTGACCGAAAATCAAAGACCTGGCCCCGAGTGGCTCGTGACGACTCATCCTTGTCTCGCGCAACAGGGTGGATGACCGCGACCCGAGGAGCGGCGCCCGACCGCCTCATGCGAGCGGGGGAGAGGGTGACGGTGCCGGATTCGACGTCCTTTTCGAAGGCTCAGGTCGATGATCCAGATCTCCGATACCGAGATCGACGACGCTTCTCGACGCTCGGGAGGCTCGGTCCAGGAGCTGTAATCCTCGCGGTCGCCGGACGGCTCGGGATGAGGTGCGCGAGTCGGTTCTGTCGGTTTTCGGCATGAGAGGCCGGCCCCGCGCATGAGGTGTCGCCCGGGGGGATGAGCTGTCTGTTTCGTACCGCGCCTGCGTTCATCCCAAGGAAATGATCTCGTGTAAAGCAGGTGCCCGGTCTCTGCCGTGTCCTTGCCCCTCATCCCGCCGTCACCCGATGCATCGTGACGCCAGCACTCGTCTGTCCGGTCCGGTATTCGGGCCATCGAGCGTCCTCGGGGCCAGGCCCATGCTTTTCGCGGGACAAAACGACGCGGAGACAGCGTCAACGAGGACCCCAAAGAACTTCTTCACTCCCAATCAGTTAGGACAGTTTCAAGACACGGCCCCGCCTTTTCCCCATGGATGACCCTCCGAGCTCCCTGGCTCTGGCCCTAAGTTCCGCCCGGCGCGTCAGACCCCGCGTCAGGGAGTTCGCCCGCTGCAGGTTCGTGGTACTTGTGCCCTCGATCGTCGAATGCGGGCCTGGTGCCTTCGAGGACGTCGACGAGGTGTCCGTTGATTCTCGGATTTTCGATGCTCCCTGTATCGTAGTGGACAGCGTAGTCTGCGTCCTTGTCGATTTTGCACCAGATGACCTGCTCGGCGTTGCAGACTACGGCAAGGTTTGGATTGTGCGTGACCATGATGAGCTGTCGTCGCTGCTTCGCTTCCTTGATGCAGGGTGCAAGGAGTTGGAAGACGCTCTGATTGTCGAGGTTCTCCTCGGGCTGGTCGATGATCAGCGGCCGATCATCCTGGTCGATGACCAGGTAGAAGACGAGGAGCAGACTCCCCCGCTCGCCGGGTGTGAGCTGCGCAAGTTCGCGGTCTTTGATGCGCAGCGCGTACCGTGGTTCCAGGTATGTCTGGCTGTAGAGGTAGTTATAGATCGCTTCAGGATCTTCGCCCTTGCGCAGCTGTCGTTGGACGTCGTCGACGTCGCCGGCTTCTTCGTGCTGGTTGCGGTGCAGCCGCTCGATCGTGCTCGCCAGGAAGCCTTCCAGATCGTCGGTCGTGTTCAGGTCGTACTCGGCGAGTTGGTCGCGCATCGCGTGTTCCTCGCGGTACGCGCCGATTGGCGTTCGGCTGATGCGCTTTGTGAACTCATTTGCAAGTCCGGTGTCCACGAGCTTCGCGGTGAAGTTGACATTGAGCTGCGATCGGACCACGTCGTGTGCTGCGAGTCTGTCGGCAACGGGTGCGTAGAGGGTTCGCTGAAAAGCGGTGATGCCGAGTAGTTGTTCGTGAATTGCTCGTGCGATCTTCGTACGTTCCTGTTCGAGCTTCTGCAGTCGCTCAATCTGTGCGTTGCGTGTGGTGGTGAGCCGGGCTTTGAGGTATTCGATCGTTCCCGCCGTCTGCGTGGTGCCGACGATTGCTGTGCGCTGCTCCTGCCAGTGCTGGACACGGTTGAGGTACTCCTGGTAGGCGCGTGCTGGCGCAGCGAGTGTTTCCTGCTCGGTTGCGATAGTGTCCTGCGCTTGCTTTCGTTCGACGCGGAGCCGTTCGACGAGCTCTTCAGCTTGCGCGATTGCGTCGTTCAGCGCTCGCTCGCGTTCTTGCAGTGGAGCGAGGCTGAGTGTCGCGGGAAGAAGCTGCTGAAAGATGATCCCGAGTCGTTGCAGGTCGGGTGCGGTGCTCGCCGCGGTGCGATCAATCGCGTCCTTGAGCGTCTGCAGGCGCGCCTTCACGTTAGTGGCAAGCGTGCGTAGCTCGTACTGGTCCTGTAGCGCTGTTTCGGCGTCGGTGAGCTCTGCGTTGCGCTGCGCGAGTTGTTCGCGAGCGGCGTCGAGGGTCGGCGTGGTCGTTGCTTCGGCGGGTGGTTGGTCAACCGGTGGCTTGTTTGCGTCGTGCGCTTCGAGTGCTGCTTCTTGCTGCTGGAGCTGATCTTCGAGTTCCTTGCGGCGTTTCGTGGTGAGGTCTCGTTCGATAGCGACGATCTCTCGGTTGAGCGTCGCCAATTCGCCGCGTAGCTCGTCGATGTGTCGCTCGGCTTCGTTAGTGTGTGCGGTGAGGAGTTCGTCGAGGTCGGTGTAGCGCCCGCGTTTCGCGGTGCTCAGGTTGCTGAAAATGACGCTGCGCAATTCCTTCTGGAGGAGTGCTGCGTTGCTTGTTTCGTTGCAAAGCTCTTCGAAGTAATTCTGCGGGATGTAGCGGATCATCGGGACGGTGCCTGTGGGCACGTCCTCGTCGAGGCCGCGCGAATTGATGCTTTCCCCTGATTTCCACGAGGCCGTAGCGCTGAAGTGTTTTGCTTTGTTGTCGCGTCGGTCGCGGAACTTGTTGTCGGTGAGAAAGCCGTAGCGGTCGCGTGGTGCGTCGCTGTTGCTGGTGAGCGCGATGATGTCAGTGAGTGCGCTCTTGCCCATGCCTTTGTTGCCGATGATGGCGACGAGGTCTGGGTTGAGCGGGACGTGGTTCTCGAACCACCGCTCATTTAGCGTGGCGGTTGGCTTTCTGTGGATGTCGATTGCGTCGAGGAACTTCGTGGGGTGTTGCTGGATGAGGACCTGTTTGGACGGCGCGGTGCCCAGGTGGATGCGCTCGTCGGCGGCCTGGCGTACCTGTCGGAGTCCGTCGAAGGTAGGGTCTGCTTTGATCCACGTGTAGCAGTGACCGACGCGGTTGTTCTCGTCGGTACCGCTGAAGTAGTGGGCATCGCTACAGTGTAGGAGTCGCGTGTTGACGTGCTGGTTATGGAGTGTTGCTCGTCCGCGTTCGCATGCCTCCGGTGTTTCGGCGGCCGTGAACACGAAGTCGGCTGCTTCGATGATGCTGCGCTTGTCGCTGCCGAGTCCCAGCGCATGCTGGACCACTCTGCTTTGCCGACCGCGGTGAGGTGTTTGTTCTTGAACGCCGTGTTGGTGAGGCGTTCCTTGATTTCATCGAGTTTGAACGTGACGTGGCGGAAGGCGATGGTGAGCGGGTCACGGTGGTCTTTCTTGTTTGGTGGTGCGGTGTCGTTGATGCGTTGCCCGAGTTCCTGGAGTGCTGCCTTGGTGAGGAATCCTTTCCACTCCTCGCCGTCGCGGAAGGTGTACCGTCCGGTGAGGGTGCACAGGAATTGATCGCGGATGGTTGCCGGCGTGAGGTGGTTGCTGAAGATGATGTGGTAGTTGACCTTGTTCCAGTCGGTGTCGGTGCCGGCGAACTTGTCGAGGCGCAGCTCGACGATGGGGAGGATGAGCTTGATTATTGGGAGCCGGCCGGCTTGCTTGGCAGCGATGACGCGCTCGTACCCGTCGATGAAGAGGTAGTCGTTAATGCCTAGAACACTGATGTCGTCCGGGAGCGCTTCGAGGTCACGAAGGTAGCATTCCCAGGTGGCGTCGTTGTCGGTGCCGTAGTGTTGGACGATTGATTTTGGCGTGTGAATGTGCAGGTCCCAGCGGCGCCATGTGCTGCCGCGTGGATCGTGGAAGTCAGAGGCGGTACTCGTGGTGTTTCCTCCTTGCAGAGTGACATGAAATTCTACCGTATCTGTTTATCGCCCTCACATGAGTGACGCGGCGAAGGCGGGTTTGCGGACAGCCTGAACCACTATGGACGGTGCCGCGCATCCGGGCGCTGTGGAAGATGGTCATCAGGATCTCCCGCGTGCGCGCACCGCCGGCCCGCGACGCTCCACCGGGAAGTATTACACGAACACGAACTACTCGGGAGTCTCTCCGCCCACCCGCTGCTCCAAATCGCCCACCACGTCCTCGATCTGCGATAGCGCGGAGCGCAAATCGTCGGCGATTTCCTGGGCCAGGATGTGGGGGTCGGGGAGGTTGGCGGAGTCTTCGAGGCTTTCGTCGCGGAGCCAGAAGAGGTCGAGGCTGACTTTGTCTGGGGCGATGATCTCCTCGTAGGTCCAGGGGCGCCAGCGGCCGTCGGGGGTGTCCTCGGACCAGGTGGGCTTGCGGTTGGTCGCCGGGGCGGTAGCAGGCGACGAACTCGTCGAGGTCGGCGCGGGTCATCCGCTTCGTCTTGAGAGTGAAGTGCTGGTTCGTGCGGAGGTCGTAGACCCAGACCGTCGTCGTCCAGGGATCCTTCGCGCCGGGCTTCCGGTCAAAGAAGAGAACGTTCGCCTTCACTCCCTGAGCGTAGAAGATGCCGGTCGGGAGGCGCAGGAGGGTGTGGACGTCGCACTCCTTCAGAATCGAGCGTCCTCGGGGCCAGGCCCATGCTTTTCGCGGGAAAAAACGACGCGGAGACAGCGTCAGCGAGGACAGCACACGACCCCAAAGAACGTCTTCACTCCAAATAAGTTAGGACAGTTTCAAGACACGACACCGCTTTCCCGGCATGGTCGCCCACCCGCGCGAGTACCGCTGGTCGAGCTATCGCGCCCACGCCGGTTACGAGCCGATTCCCGACTGGCTCGCCTCGGACTGGCTCTTCGCGCTCGACCCCGACCCGAAGGCTGCGCAGGCGATCTATC
>DATKEJ010000059.1:0-4902 GCA_035512315.1 Rhodothermales bacterium
TGATGCCAATGGTTCGATCCGTCACGCCGTTCTCCGCCATCACCGCAGCCAAATGGGCATGATGGTGCTGCACCGCAATCGGGCGGAGGTGCTTCTGCTCCTGCGCCCACTTCGTCGAGAGGTACTCCGGATGCATGTCGTAGGCGATGACCTCCGGCTCGATCTCGAGGATCGACCGGAGGTGGGCGATGCCGGCCTCGAAAAACCTGTAGGCGGACGGGTTGTCGAGATCCCCAATGTGCTGGCTGAGGAAGACCGAATCGCCACGCGCCAGCCCAATCGTATTCTTGAGCTCTCCGCCGCACGCGAGGATGGTTTGGGGTGTATCGAAAGGGAGTGGAACCGGATCGGGTACGAATCCGCGGGACCGGCGGATGGGCACGATCTCACCGTCGACCACACGAAGGACCGAATCGTCGCAGCGCTGGAGGATGTCGCGGTCGTGGACCAGAAAGTAGTCCGCGATGGAGCCGAGCCGCTCATACGCTTCCTCGTTTCCGATGGCGATGGGCTCTTCGGAGAGGTTGGCGCTTGTCATGACGAGCGCGTCGAGGGGGCCGCCGAGGAGGAGGTAATGGATAGGGGTGTATGGGAGCATGAAGCCCATCTCTGTCATCCCCATTCCTGTTATCCCGAGCGAAGCGAGAGACCCCCTATCTCGCTCTCGCAAGGCCAACTGTTCTGCTTTTTCACACAAAGGCACAAAGCCGCTGTATGGCGGAGCGTGTCGACTATGTGCTGGTACTGAAGCATCGGCGTCATTTTTTCTCGCGCCAAGACGCGAAGACGCCAAGGGGTGTGTGTCACGCCTCGCCTCCAACAACACAATCGGACGCGCCCGGTGCTGCAGCGCTCGTTCCTCGGCACGAGTAACTTTGCAATAACGGACTACGGTCGGGAGGTCGCGCGCCATGAGGGCGAAGGGTTTCTCGGCCCGGCCCTTGCGTTCACGGAGACGACGGACCGCCCCGTCGTCGTGCGGATTGACGGCCAGATGGAAACCTCCGAGACCTTTGACCGCCAGAATGAGCCCGGATGCGAGAATGTCCTGCGACGTTGCGAACGGGTCGTCCGTGTCGATGCGGTTTCCGTGACGGTCGGTGAGCGTGACCTGAGGACCGCACGTCAAACAGGCGTTCGGCTGCGCGTGGAAACGGCGGTCCAGCGGATCATGATACTCCCGGGCGCACTCCGGACACATTTCGAAGTGCTTCATCGACGTCAGCGGACGGTCGTAAGGGATCCCCTCAACGATCGTGTACCTCGGCCCGCAGTTCGTGCAGTTGATGAACGGATACCGGTATCGCCGGTCATCCGGATCGAACAGTTCACGCAGGCAATCGTCGCAGATCGCGGCATCCGGGGATATGCGCGTGGTCGCAGCGCCGTGCCGGTCGCTATCCCGGATCTGGAACCCGTGCGTCCCCAGCGCCTCCACCTCTCGGGCCTCGACCGCCGCGACCGACGCGAGCGGCGGCGCGCCACCTTCCATCCTCTCCAAAAAATTCTCGAGGGCGGACGACTCCCCTTCGACCTCGATATCGACGCCCCGGTCGTTGTTTTCGACGAACCCGGTGAGCCCGAGCTCGGCCGCGGCCCGGTAAACGAAGGGCCGGAAGCCGACGCCCTGGACGAGGCCGGACACACGGACGTGCAGTCGCCTGCGATCTGCTACCGCGACTTCAGGCATGGCTGTGTCGAGTGATGCCCCGGCGTCAGGCCGGAACGGATGCTTCCTTACCGACCAGGCGGAGGAGGAAAGAGAACCATTCGTCGAGCCCTTCTCCCGTTCGACACGAGACCGCAAAGATCTCGAGGCCGGCGTTGACGCTCAGCGCGTTCGCCTTGACGCGATCGAGGTCGAAGTCCGACATGCCGAGCAGGTCGATCTTGTTGATCACCATGACCGACGAACGCCGGAACATGGCCGGATACTTCAGCGGCTTGTCATCGCCTTCGGTGGTCGAGATGAGGACCACTTTCATGTCCTCGCCTAGATCGAAACCGGATGGGCAAACGAGATTTCCGACGTTTTCGATGACGAGCAGATCGAGATCCTCGAGGTCGACGTCGGGGAGCACGCGCACGATCATCCTGGCGTCGAGGTGGCACGATCCGCCCGTCACGAGCGGCAGTACGCGATCCCCGCCCGCAGCGATGAGCCGGTTGGCGTCGTTTTCGGTCTGAACATCCCCTGCAATCATCGCGAGCCGGATTTCAGGCCCGAGTGCGCGGATCGTATGCTCGAGGAGGCTCGTTTTTCCGGATCCGGGCGAGCTCACGAAGTTCAGCGAGCGGATGCCGCGTTCGGTCAGCTCCCTCCGGATGCCGGCGGCGACCTGATCGTTCTCGGACAGGACTTTCTTTTCAAGCGGTATTTTTTTCGACATGATGGACCCCATTTATTGTAGATCCTGGAGCCGGCGCGGGATCGTCGGCTTCCAGGTAGGTGATTTCGAGTTCGAACCCCTGCGTGAGCTTCACGTCTCCCGATCCGCAGCCGGGGCAGGCGAAGTAGTGTGCCGCGACTTCGAACGATCGACCGCATCGCGTGCACTCGGCCGTAGCGGGCAGGTGTTCGATGGTGAGGGAGCAGCCGTCGAGGTCGGTACCCTTGGTGATCGCGTCGAAGCAGAACTCGAGCGAGTCAGGCAGGATGCCGGCGAGGGCTCCGATACGGAGACCGATCGATTTCAGCGTGCCGATCCGCTGGGAGCGTTGCTCCCCTCTGGCGGTCTCCGCGATGGATTGCGCGATCAAGAGTTCGTGCATGGCCCCGGGTTGATGGTCGTATGGACACGATCAGGGGCAGTTTAGGGATTGGCGAAGGGAGGGGGTGTAGGGGGATGCTGAGTTGGAGGGTGGGGAGATTTCCTCGGCTGAGGGATGGGGATTTCCAGTGGTGGGCAGATGGAAGATGGAAGATGGCAAATGGCAAATGGAAGACCCTCTGCGGACCGTGCCGGAAGCCTGCCCCGAACGAGCGAGAACCGACATTCGTACGGTGCTGGCGTTGATCGAGCTCGGAGGCGTCATCCCGGGCTTGATCCGGGATCCATGTGGCAGATGGAAGACTTGTCCCGCGCGAGCGAGTACGCGCCCATCAGATGGTTTCTATGTCGGTCGAGCGACGAGAGCCTGGAAGATGGAGATTGTTGAGTGAGGATTCTGTTCCTTTGCGGCTCTGCGGCTCCGCGCGAGAAATTTCCAGACTTGAGGGGTTCGCCAAACGGCGCCCGAGGAAGGCCGCACGGGAATTCTGATTTCTGATTTCTGATTTCTGATTTCTGAGTTGTCCTCGCCACGGTTGGCAACCGAGATCCCGACTGAGAGATCGAGGCGCAGTGTTCGTCACCCACCCATGATGAGTGGGACGCGGAGAACGTGTGCACCGATCACTTCGCGGCGCCCTGGAAAGCGAAATCCGGAAAACGTGAGGCGTCGTCGTTGTGGATCTCACTCATCAAGCGATGCCCAGAAGGCGCGTCGCGGGATCTCGATTGCCAATCCACTGGCGATTTCGCCCATCTCAGCTCCCTACTCATTCCGGGCAACTGATTTATGGAAAAGCTGCGAGGTCATCGTCCACGCCAATATTGCCCATTTATGCCATATTTGCAATGCCGTGCCACTCTTGCCTTCGGGCATGTATTCATTCCGCAGGCTTTCCGCTTCTGCCAACCTCGTTTCAATAGCCTTTTGGAACGCACCCTCGCGTGACCCGTGAGTTCTCCGCCGCTGAAACACGAGTGGATATATGGGACTATAAGACTCCGGTCACGACACCATGGGAGTGACCGAATCGGTTCGGATTCGATTTGTACTTAGGCGTCCTAATCAGTAGAACAAACACGAGAGCAACCGGGGTCACAGCCGTCTCTCAAGTCACAGAATGAAGAACGAACAGACGGACTTTTGCGAAACAATTCGACAGGCGGAACGAGCGATTGGACATCTCGAAGTCACGAGAATGCTCGGCATCTCCAAGCGAACGCTTTATAACTGGAAGACGGGTCGTACGGAACCTCCGGCCTCGAAAAGACCATTTGTCAGGCAACAGCTGCAGAAAATCCTGGGCGGAATTGAAACTTTCGTGAAAAAGTCGGAAGTTGCCCATACTGACGCTTCGACAACCGGGCATAAGAAACATCTCGGCGCTCAATCCCACAAAAGCTACGTGCCAGTACACATTGTGAGGCCCATTCTATCGGACAACGGTGTCCAACTGGAATTTGTAGCTGAAGAGAGTGCGGAGTTCTACGTCGAGCAGCGGTATTTCATCGCGAGCTACCACGACAAGCCCGATCACTACTATTCCTACCAGATGGTCGGATCTGCGATGTCGCCGACGATCAATCCGGGGGAGACCGTGCTGATGCGTCCCTGGCGTGATAGGCCCTTCATTCACGACGGAGTGTATCTTCTGACCGGGATTCACGGACTGGCGGTCCGACGCCTCGGATTCAGTGGAGACCACGTCACGGTCAAGGGCGACAACCCGGACATCGAGCCGTCCAGTTACTCACTGGACCAGTTCGGCCAGACTTTCACGATTCACATGATCTGCCGGTCGGTGCGAAAGATGCTGTAGGCGGCTTCGAGCCGTCACCTATCACGGCATCGATGCAACATCGGCAATAATGGAATTAAAGGTACTCTGCGCTCTTCGCGGCGTTGCGTGATCAGTCAACATCAGACAGCAGACAGCAGATTTTGACTCATCCTCCATCCTCCGCCTCGTACTCGATCGTCACGCCATAGAACCGGAGGTTACTGCTCCAACTGTGCCCGGGCGGTTGAACGATCAGGACCGGCATCCCAGTACGGGCAACTTCCGTTTTCGATGAGGTCGATGGCCCCGTCGACGAAGCCGGAATGATTCTAGACCGACGACGACGATCC
>DATKEJ010000060.1:0-19380 GCA_035512315.1 Rhodothermales bacterium
GACCCAACCGACTGGAAGCTTGGCGTGGTGTGGAAGAATCTCATTCGCTGGGCCGTGCCGCTGCAGGCCGTCGTGCTCCTTGTATGGTGGATGGCGCTCTCTGCAACTGTCTACGCGCCGGAAGATTGGATGAATCCTCTCAACCCCTATAGTGTAATGACTTGTGTCGTTCAATGGGGGATTGCGCTGCTTGTATTTGTCGCGTTGAACCGGCGACTGGCCGGACCGTGGTCGGGGCGCAGCGCGCTGTACTCTCCGGATTGATCCTTTCCGAGTCTGGTTTGCGCTGTTTCAGTCAAAGGAAAGGATCGCTCCGTGGGTGGCAGAGGGACGTAACGATGGAAATTTAGTAGAATTACACCTTGTCTTCGGTAGGTGGAGTTCTTACTTTCCGTTCGATATAGATAATACTGTCGAAAAGTAGGGTTGGGGTTGTTGTCAGGCTTCCTACGGAGGCGCGTGAAGCCTTAGGGGGTGTCGGCCGGCTTATCTGGTTAAGAAGGGGGCATTCGATCTTCACGTCTTGTAGGGGCCTCGCCGTCAGAAAAGGAGAGGCATCCATGCAAATTTACACTGCACGATGGGCTGCCATCGGTGTGGTCATTCTGTCAAGTGCATCCGTGCGGGCTCAGGAGTTCGAGCAGATTGCTGCTAACGGCGTGTCCGCCTACGATCAGTTTGGCGCTAGTCTTCGTCTCGACGGAAATCTGTTGGTCGTCGGCTCGCTTTGGGATGATCAGCGCGGCTCGAACGCTGGAGCAGCTTTTGTTTTTTCAAGAGATCCTGGCGAGCGCTGGGTGCAGGAAGCAAAGCTAACCGCAAGCGACGCCGGGAGAGCCCACAACTTTGGGTCGGCAGTTGACGTCAGTGGCAATTTTGCAGTGGTCGGCGCTGCCGGCGTGAATGGCCGAGCCGGAGCCGCTTACATCTTTGAGCGGGTGAACGGCAACTGGGTCCAGCGAGCGCGGCTGGTCCCGGCGGGCAACGAGGCCCGTTCCGTCTTTGGTTCGGCCGTGGCCATTCATGGGGATGTCGTCGTTGTGGGCGCCCCCGATCATTTCCGAAACTCAGGCCCCGTTCGGACTGGAGCGATATACGTATTCCAGAGGAACGGCTCCTCGTGGCCGATGCAAGCCAAGATCTACGCCAACGACGCCGAGTCGGTCAATTATTTTGGGCGCAGCGTCGACGTCCAGGACAACAGAATCGTTGTTGGAGCCGACGGGGACAACACCATGGGAGGATCCGCCTATTTCTTCCGGAGAGACGGCTCGACATGGACTCAGGAACAGAAGATCATGCCTGGCGATCTTAAGCCCGGCGACGGATTTGGCTGGTCGGTGTCGATGAGCGGCATTCGAGCCGCTGTCGGTGCACCGCACGACGACGAAGCGAGCAAGAACCAGGGTACGGTCCGTATATACCGGCGATCGGGAAACAACTGGACGCATGAGGCCACCCTCACGTCGGCCGGCCACCAGACGTCGGAGCATTTCGGATTTTCAGTCCACCTGACTGATTCCGAACTGCTCGTTGGTGCTCCGGGCGACGCCCGCGGCCAAGGATCCGGTTATCTGTTCAATCGGGACGAATCAAATCGGTGGCGCCAGCAGGTGAAGTACGACGCGCCCGTTCAGGACAGACGGGCCGCGTTTGGACGATCGGTCGGTCTTGGAGGCCAGGACGTTCTGATCGGCGCGAGCAGTGTCGACGGGGGAGCCGTTCGCTCGGGCGCTGTGTTCTCTATGGGCGGCGGAGGTGCGTTCCGCCAAGGCTTTCAGGCTCTGGATCTGGACCTGCCGGCACTTAGGACGCCCGTCGTTGAATGGGCGGACGCCGACGGCGACGGCGATTTGGACCTTGTGATTTCTGGACTTGCCGGCGACAATCCGACAATCTACCTGTTCCGGAATGACGGAGAGGGCGTTTTCGAGGAGATAGAGACAGGGCTGAAAAATCCCGCCGACGGGGCGCTCTCCTGGGTCGATGTGAACAACGATGGGGCGATGGATCTCATCGCGAGCGGTGATTTTGACGGCAAGCTTGAAACCCGCTTCTACGTTAACAATGGCGACGGCACCTTCGTGCAGTCAGACAGTACCACGATCGGTTTTCGGAACGGTCGGTTCGCGTGGGGAGATTATGACAATGACGGGGATACCGACCTTCTCATCGGAGGCCAGTTCGAGGCAGGCTGGCGCATCCAGTTGGTGCGTAATGATGGCGGGCTTGCGCTTCAGCCGCAACGAACGATTTTTGAGCCGCTCGAGCACCTCGCCTTCGACTGGGGAGACTACGACAACGATGGGCGCCTCGATCTGATCCTTACCGGACGGAAGGATGACGGGACGCCGGCAACTCTCCTGTATCGGAATACCCAGAGCGGTTTCACCGAGGTGACGTCGAGCATCGAGGGCGTCGTCGGCAAGGTCTCGTTCGTTGACTATTCGTCAAATGGTCGTCTCGACGTCTTCTTGTGCGGTGAGACAATCGATGGTTTCGAGTCGCTGCTGTATCGCAATACCGGCGGAGAATTCGAGCGAGTTACGAATATTGACCTGCCGCAGATTTCGGACTGTTCCTACTCATGGGGTGACTACGACAACGACGGCGACAACGACCTGTTGCTCAGCGGTGCAGACGCCGGAGGTCTAATAACGGACGTCTACGAGAACACGCCGGAGGGATTGCTTGAAGCTGCGCGGTTCGAGTTGAAGCATGTGAGCCACGGATCCGTGCAATGGGCCGATTTCGATCAGGACGGCCGCCTTGACATCGCCTTGGCCGGTCAGAGCGAGACAGGGCTGGAAGCCCGCGTCTACAGGAATGTGGTCGGATTCTCGGAGAATGATCGACCTACCAGACCAACCAATCTGCGCGCCGAATTTACTGGCAGGGACGTAATTCTTCGCTGGGATGGCGCGACCGACGACCAAACTCCCTCCTCTGCACTGACATACAACCTCCGCATCGGCTCGGAGCCGGGACACATCAACGTCATGTCGCCGCTCACCAACCGGAGCGGCTTCCGAACGATCAATCGGAGAGGAAACGCAGGGCACAAGCTCGAGTACACACTGACCTCACCGCCCGACGGGACGTACTATTGGAGTGTCCAAGCCGTTGATCACGGGTTTGCAGTGTCCCAGTTCGCGCCTGAGGCCGTCTTCATCGTCGGCCAGCACAAGAGTGACTTCCGTGACATCGGCGCCACGCTCCTCGGCTACGCGAGAGGCACCGCCGACTGGGTGGATGTGAACGAGAACGGCTACCTCGACGTCTTCCTGACAGGACACGGAGACAGCGGCCCAGAATCCACGCTTTACAACTTCGATCCGAAATCCAACAAGTACAAGCTGGGTGAAACCGATATCGTATCAGTCACTCGCAGCGGTACGGCATGGGGCGACTACGACAACGACGGCGACGTGGATCTCGCCATCATCGGCCTGAGCAGCGACGGGCCCATCGCACGGATATACCGGAACGACGGACTTGGCGCCATGATCGACATCAGCGCGCCGCTGCCTCCGGTCATAGACGGAAGCGTCGCCTGGTCTGATCTAGACAACGATGGCGATTTGGATCTCATCATCTCGGGAACAGGGTCGAACGGCCCCACGACGGCGGTATTCTTAAACGAGGGTCAGGACGTCTTCACTCCGGTGCAGGTCAATTTGAAGCCGCTATCGCGCTCTGCAATCGCAGTGGGTGACTATGACGGAGACCTCGACAACGACATCCTGTTGACCGGTTTCGACGGTTCCTCGCCGCGAACGATTCTCTATCGCAATGAAGGCTTTCCACGCTTTGTAGAAGTCGCCACAAGCCTGCCGGGGATCATGGATGGGGATGCCGGCTGGGGCGATTTCGATGGAGACGGCGACCTCGACCTGGCGATCACCGGAACGACCATTGCAGGGCCGATCACCCGACTTTACCAAAATCAGCGCAACGGGAACCTCACCGAGGTGCTCGCTCCGCTGCCGGCGCTCCAGAACGGATCGATCGTGTGGGCCGACTTCGACCGCAACGGGAAGCTTGACGTCCTTATTTCGGGATCCGGCGTGTCGAAGAACGAGACGGCCGTATTTCGCTATATCAATCGTGACGAAGGGTTTCAGCGGCTGCCCATTGCCGACCTCCCGCAAATCGAGAGCGGGCACGCGCTTCCGGGAGACTTCGATGGTGACGGACGTCTCGACGTCCTCGTCTCCGGTGAAGGCGGGTTCTTCTCGACCGCGCGCGTGATTAGAAATGAGGTTCCTCTCTGGGAAAATACCCGGCCGTCGGCTCCGCGCGATTTAAGCCACCGCTTCGACGGCAATCAGCTTCACCTTTTCTGGGAGGCGTCTCAAGACGCCGAAACGGCGTCTTCAGGACTCTCTTACGACCTGCGCATCAGTACCACGGAGACGGGGGCCGATATTATGAGCCCGAACACCCGTCCCGACGGCAGCAGGATCATCGTTGGGCCGGGAAACGTTGGCCCCAGTACCCGCTGGGTAATCAACAACCCACCGCAAGGCCGTTTGGTGTGGAGCGTCCACGCGATTGACGGCGGCTTTCGGGCGTCCAAATCCTCTGAGTTAAAATCGCTACGTATCGGGGAAACGTTCAGCGACTTTGTGGAAACAGATCCCAGCCTGACCGGGGTCTCGTACAGCGATGCCGATTTCGTGGATATCGACGGTGACGGTGATCTCGACATCAGCATCTTCGGGGCTGCCGGTCCTGTGGCGGTAGGCATCTTCTACGAAAACGACTCAACCGGAGTCTTCCAGCCGGCTCCGATGGCTCCACCCGCCGTTTCGCATGGCGATGCCGACTGGGGTGACTACGACGGTGATGGCGATATGGACCTTCTGCTGACAGGTGACACCGGCGATGGGTACATGGCAGCGGTGTTTCGAAACGACTCTGCCTGGTCTTTCACCAAGCTTCCGCTCGACCTGCCGGGTGTTCGTCTCTCGTTCGCCAAATGGGTTGACCTGGATGGCGACGGCGACCTCGATATTGCGTACGGTGGCGAAAGCGATTCCGGGCTATTGCTGAACTTGTATCTCAACAACGGTAACGACGAGTTTTCCGCACTCGCAACAAACCTTCCAGCCGTGTTCAGAGGATCGATGGATTGGACCGATCTCGATGGAGATGGAGACGCCGATCTGCTCCTCACCGGTTCCGACGGCATCTTCCCTCTATCTGATGTTTATCGCAACGATGGAGGCGGAACCTTCACCGCGCTGGGAACCAAACTGACCGGCGTTTTTGACGGGACCGGAGATTGGGTCGACATCGACGGCGACGGCGACCCCGACATCGTGTTGACAGGAAATGCGTTCGCGGGCCCAATTGCACACGTCTATGTAAACGCGGGGGGCTCATTCAATCTTATAAACGATCAGATACCCGGCGTGAGGGTAAGTTCGACCGCGTGGGCCGACATCGACGGCGACGGTGACATGGATCTTGCACTTGCCGGCTGGGACGGCCTGAAGCGAGTGACCAAAGTGTTCGCGAACAACGGCGCCGGTTTCTTCTCAGAAATATATACAACGATTCGAGGCGTATCGGTTGGGTCTCTGGCATGGGGTGACGCAGATTCCGACGGAGATCCGGATCTGCTCGTCACCGGGGCTTCAGACGATTCTCCGATCGCAAGACTGTATATCTATGGACCGCCCGACACGTCACCCGGAGATGCATCGAGTAAGGTGACTGACCAAGTCGCCCAGTCATCTGTGACCGACGAGGCATTCCCGTTGCCGGCAGATGGATTCCTCGTTCATACTGCCTACCCGAATCCCTTCTCAGAGGAGGCTACTGTGCCGTTTGCAGTCGGAAAGCTGCAGAGAGTGGATGTAACGCTTTACAACATCCTCGGCCAACAGGTGGCAAACGTGTTCTCCGGTACGGTTCGACCCAATGAGATGAAAACAGCCACCATCGAGGCAGGCCTATTGTCTAGCGGTGCGTACGTGCTTCGGATTGAGGGCGAATCCTTCTCAGAAACCCAGAGCGTAATCATAAACCGATAATGAGCATGGCCAAGGGAAACGATCACGATATCTGGATGTGGCGACGAGCTATTCTTGCCGGCCTCGCGATGGTGCTGGGCTTAGCACCGTCTACCGCGTTCGGTCAGACGGTCGACCAGAGCCTCTACGTGGAGGAGGCCGGCCTCATTAGCTATAACGCGGTCGAGAGTCGAAAAGGTGATATACCGGTCACCGTGGCCTATTTCCGCGCCGCCGGAACCAGCCCGGAAATGTACTGGACTCGGCTCGAACGCTCGCCGGGCCAGTACGACTTTACGCCGTTCATTAATGCACTGGAGGACGCGCGCCGCAAGGGCATCAAGGTCGGACTCCGAATCATTACGGCGAACCCGCACGGTCGGATTTTCCCCAGTTGGATCAAATCGAAAACGGTGAGCAAGGACGGTCGAACGGGGATTGCTCCTGACTGGAACGACCCCGCGGTTCAGCAGTCGATTCGAAATCTCCTCGTCGCGTTGGGTAACAGGGTCAAAAACCACCCCGCGTTTCTATTCTGCGACATCGCCGCCATTGGGTGGGCAGGCGAGTGGACGACGGAATGGAACATGTTCCGAAATGCTGACTTTATGCCGACCATCGAGAATCAGAAGCGCTACGTAGACTTTCATGTCGAAGCCTTCGGCCCCGACAAGCTCGTCGCCAACCTTGGAATGCCGACCGAAATTCTTGCCTACTCCATGTCGTTAGGCGTTAACGGCTGGCGCCAGGACGGGTTCGGCAACTTTATCAAATCCATGAGCGAGTATCTGCCCGCATTCAGAGACGTGCCCGCGCTATGGGATGTAAGCGGACCGCGATTCTTCGAAATCTGGGGAAGCAATATGAACGAGTGGCCCAACCAGCTCGTGCCGTGGCCAATCGACATGATCTTCGATGAGGCCCTAAAGTATCGGGCGACCATGTTTGCCAATATGGGTTCCCCGATTCCCACCCAGTACGTTGCGGCCTACAAACGATTCCAACGGTCGATGATCGACTACGCCCGGAAATAGGGACCCGTCGCAACGGAGTCTTTTTATTACCCTTCACGGTTCTTTCGACGCTTTTCGCAGGATCACGACGACACGCGCGTCGTAAACGTGGTCCACGTTGCGGCGATCTGGCCCGACGATCACCCACGATAATTTTGCCGTGCACGCTAGACCAATCTCCCGCCACCTCGCGTTAACCCTGACCGCCTTGCTGCTCTCGGGGTGCGCTGCTAAAGCGCCGAATAACAATGCTTTGGTGCCTGAATCGGTAACCTACGACGATCTCGTCAACGAGATATCGTCGAGGAAGGGACAGGTGGTCATCGTCAACTTCTGGGCAACGTGGTGTATGCCGTGTCGCATTGAATTTCCCGATTTTGTTCGTTTTGGCAAGGAATTTGAGGGCAAAGGGGTTGACGTTGTGTTTGTCTCAACTGACTATGAGCCGGATAGGCCGGAGGTGATCGACTTCCTGGAAGAACACGAGGTGCCTTGGGAGTCATACATAAAGTCTGGTGTGGACTTTGAATTCATCTCGTCGTTTCACTCGGAGTGGTCGGGGGCTCTGCCCGCGACGTTTGTGTATGACAGGAACGGCTCGCTGAGAGCTTTCTGGGAGGGGATCACGTCGTTCGATGATCTCGAAGCCAGTGTGACGGCTATCTTAGAATCGTGAGGAGTATGATGCCTATAAAAATGAAGCTACTGTTGTCGATCGTGTTTCTGGCCGTGACAGCCGGGTCTGTTCTAGCGCAGGAAACACTTAAAATCGGGGCCGCGATGCCCTTCAACACCAAAGCACTGCCTGCAGTCTCGGGAACCCAGACTTCCATCGCCTCGGTGAAAGGCGACAAGGGAACTCTGGTGATGTTCTGGTGCAATACGTGTCCTTGGGTTGAGAGGTACGAAGACCGGATGGTTGCCCTCGCTACGGCCTACCAGTCGCGCGGTATTGGTGTAATTGCGGTTAATCCCAATGACGCCGTCGCGTATCCGGACGATTCGATGGACGAGATGAAGAAACAGGCGTCGACGCACGGGTATTCGTTCCCGTATGTATCTGACCCAGGCTCCGACGTTGCATTGGCGTTCGGTGCAAAGCGAACACCGCAAGCGTTTCTCTTTAATGCCGCTGACGTGCTGGTGTATCAGGGCGCGTTCGACGACAGTCCGTCAGACGCCGCCAAAGTTGGGGCCGCGTACCTGACGGACGCTCTCGACGCACTGCTGGCCGGCACGGAAATCGCCATGACGGAGACCAAGGCTTTCGGCTGCACGATCAAGTTTCAGTAGCCGTTTGGGCGGCCCGGGGGTACGATCTGATGAGTACCGTCGACAGCTACCCCGTCGTCGACCATTACTATACGATCCAGGGTGAGGGTGCGTGGGCAGGCCGAGCCGCGTACTTCATTCGCCTCGCCGGCTGCGATGTGGGATGCCCCTGGTGCGACACGAAGGAGAGTTGGTCGGTCGAAGGTCATCCGTTAGTCCCGATTGACGAGCTCGTTGCGAACGCCGTCGCGAGCGCTTGCGGAATGGTCGTCGTCACCGGTGGTGAGCCGGCGATGCACGTGCTCGACCCACTGGTCGATCAACTCCATGAGGCCCATCTCACCGTCCACCTCGAGACGAGCGGGGCGTATCCGATCACAGGCTCGTTCGACTGGGTGACGCTGTCTCCCAAGAAGTATAAACCCCCGGTCGTCGAGAACTACGACAAGGTGGATGAGCTCAAAGTGATCGTCGCCCACAAATCCGATTTCAGCTGGGGAGAGCGGCACCTCGAACGCTGCGCGGAATCGGTTCGCGCTTCGTTTCAACCGGAATGGGACACTCCCCAGATCCTGCCGCTCATTATCGAGTACGTAAAGGGACACCCGCGCTGGGCGATCTCGGTTCAAACTCACAAGTACCTCCAGATACCATGACGCCCTTCGAGATTGGGGAGCAGTTTGCAGAGCCCGACCTCGATTTCGACGACCTGGCGGCGGCCGTATACGAACACCAGGAGGCAGCCAGCCCCACGTATCGACGGTTTTGTGAGGGTCATGCGTGGACAGACTGGACGAGCGTGCCGTTCCTGCCAGTCGAAGCATTCAAGTGGAGCGGCATCGTCGATCCGAGCCGTGGCCCCATCGACCTGACCTTTGCCAGTAGCGGCACCGGTGGTCTGCGAAGCCGGCATCCGGTGCTCGATCTCGAAGTGTACGAGCGATCGGTGACCGCGAATTTTGCCCAAGTCTTCGGCGCCGGCCCGTTCGAGATCATTGCTCACTTACCAACGTACAGAGCGTCAGACGAGCCGTCATCGCTGCTCTACATGGTCGATACCCTCATCTCCCGATTCGGTACGGAGCGCAGCCGCTTCGCCGACGATCCGTCGATATTTGACACGGCGCTTGAAGAGCATGACCCGGGAGCACCGCTGATTGTTTTTGGATCTGCCTTCGGTTTACTGGATCTCGTCGAGAAAAGTGGACGCCCTGCCCCTGCCGGTGCGACCATCGTCGAAACAGGCGGTATGAAGACCTACCGCCGGGAGATCACGCGTGAAGAGCTCCACGACAGGCTCGCGGCGGGATTCGGTGTCGACCGTGCGTCGGTTCGAAGTGAGTACGGCATGTGCGAGCTGATGAGCCAATGCTATACGCGGGGAGGGGAGGTCTTCTTTCCGCCCTCATGGATGAGGTTCAAGGTGGTCGACGTCGACAATCCGGAACTCCCGGCGCGGGATGGACGTCCGGGTCTCCTGGCGGTCTTCGACCTGGCGAACGTTCACTCCGTCAGCGCTGTCCTTACTTCCGACCTCGCGGTCAAGCGAGGGGAAGGATTCGAACTTCTTGGGCGGGCCGATGCGGCCGAGATTAGAGGATGCAACTTCCTTGTTCAGAGCGACCCTTGATCGAGCCTTTTGATTCAGAGAGGCGCGCGCAGGCTCTCGAGAACGCTGCCGGCGCGTGGCTTCGACGCGAATGCCTCGAAGCCACCTCGGCCATACGCCAGACGTTGGAAGCTCCGAACTGGTTTACCCCACCCGCCCTGTCGGTAGCGGTCGATCGGGCAATGGCCAGAGTGACTGCCGAGTCACTTCGTTCATGGGCCGAGAGGTCTGGGAGGTTCGGGAACTCCACCGTCTTAAAGGTTGCCGTTCTTAATGCGGGCAACGTGCCGCTGGTCGGGCTTCAGGACTTCCTTGCGGTCCTTCTCGCGGGTCATGACTATCTCGGAATCGTGTCGAGAAGCTCTCCTTACCTGCTGCCGGCGTTCGCCGAAACCGTCCGTCGTTACGACTCCTCGATCGGATGTCGATTCGTGACGCTCGATGAAGCGGTTTTACGAGCCGATGCGTTGATCGCGACGGGATCGAGCGCAACCTCGCAACTCATTTGGAAGCGATTCGCCGCGGCAGGCATGCCGAGGCATCGCGCGCTGCTGAGGGGCTCTCGCACTGGGGCCGCCGTCCTTTACGGCTCGGAAAGCGATGCGGACTTGTTCAGCCTCGCTTCAGACGTCCTACTGCACGAGGGCCGTGGTTGCCGCAGCGTGGCGATCGTGATGGCGCCGGCCGAACTAGAACCTGATCGATTCGTTGAACAGGCAAATCGATTCCGTCGGGATTTTCCGCCGCACGCAGGCACGCTCCTGGGAGTCGGGCGTGCGGTCCGACTCCTCAATGCCGTTGAGGAGCCGTTCATACATGGGGACGGGTTCGTCTTGATCGAAGGAGACGTCGCGTTGCTCGAACCGTGCATTGTCAGATGGATCCGCTATAACGACGAGTCGGAGCCCGCTTCCTGGCTCAAGCGAAATCGGCGGCTTGTACAGGTGGTGGTCAGTTCCGGTAGTGCGACCCACATTATTCCGGAGGGCATCGATGGATGTCGTTTTGGCGAAGGTCAGGATCCGCCGCTGTCGTGGTGTCCCGACGGAGTTGACACCGTGGCGTTCCTCAACGACTTTACCGGCGTGGAATTGTAAAGATCGTCGGACGTACCTTCTCTATCCATAGAGATATCAAAACATGCCTGAGAATACAGAAGGATCAGGAACAGATCTCGCGACGCGGCCTCGCCCTGTCCAGAAGGTTCAGAAAGCGCCTGACGGCCGAATCGACAGGCTCATCACTGAGACGCGTCAGCTCGGTGACGATCTGACGCAATGGGTCAATCTTCGACTGAAGCTGGTCCAGCTCGACATTCAGGAGCGGATCGACGAGGAGCTCGATTTCGTGTATACAGGAGTGATCGTTCTGGGAATGATGACGATCGCACTCCTTTTGGCCTCGTTTGGAATCGCATGGGTCCTCGGTGACCTGTTGGGCGAGCGATGGTACGGATTCATGATGCTCGCGGCGCTTTATCTGATCGCGGCCTTTGTGATTCTGCGTCTCAAGCCTCGGATGGCCGGTGGTTTGCGAGCGCGCTGGCGCGAGGAAAAGCTGGAGCGATCCCCTGAACCAACCGAGAGCGATCAGTAAGCTTCGAAAACATGACAACAACACGTCAAGAAGTTGAAGAGGAGCTCGAGGAAACGTGGGCCTCCATCGGCCAATCGATCTCGAGGATAAAGAATGATCTGAGCCTGCCGACTGAGCCGGTGAGGTCGGCGATCAAGAATTATCCGACACAAGTCGTTTTGGGTACCGTGGCGATCGGGCTCGCGCTTGGGCTGCTCATCGGCGGCAAGCGGAAGCGCCGAAAGAAGAATGCCGGGCGGCCAGATACGTTACCGCAGGCATCGGCGGCCTCCGATTTCCTGACGCTCGTCCGGATCGGACGCGCGTCCGGCCTGAGCGAAGAAGCGGCAGTTTCAAATGCGCTCGCCGCGAACACCTCCTTGGCCACTCAACGACCGGTGCAGATCCGAAGCAGTCTCACAGATCGGCTGACCAGCTATGTCGTCGACATGGCAGAGGCCATGATAAAGACCGGTCTCAGAGTTGCCGCTCGAGAGGGGGCCGCGTGGCTTGTAGAATCTGTTCGCCGCGACAAACCCGAGGCCTCATCATAAACGTGTGTGCGTTTCGACATTCCTTCTCATTGGCACATTTGAGCACCGTTGCGGAAGCCCTATTTTCGGTCACGATTTGAACCGGCAGCTTCCTCATGCGATTGATTCTATTCGGACCGCCCGGGTCGGGTAAGGGAACTCAGGCAGCTATCCTCGTCGAAAGAGAGGGGCTCGTGCATCTGTCTACGGGCAACATCTTTCGCGCTGCCATTCGCCAGGGAACGCCTGTCGGCTTACAGGCGAAAGAGCACATGGATGCCGGCCACCTGGTTCCTGACGACGTAGCCTGGAATATCGCTCGATCTGCACTCGAAGCGCTCGACTTTAACGACTTCGTGCTTGACGGATACCCGAGAACCATACGGCAGGCGATCTGGCTCGACAACGAGCTCGAGGAAAAGGGAGGAGTACCGTTCTTCCTAAGTCTCGAAGTGCCTGACGACGTCATCGTCCGCCGGCTCTCCGGCCGGAGAATGCACCCGGCTACTGGAAAGATTTTTCACCTTGAGTTCAGTCCGCCGCCCAAATCGGTACGCGAGACGGAGTTGATTCAGCGCCCTGATGACCACCCGGAGGCCATTCTCAACCGCCTGGAAGTGTACCATGCCGAGACGTGTCCTGTGAAGGAGCACTATCTGGAGACGGGTATGATCGCCGAGATCGATGGCCAGGGTAGCGCGGACGAGGTCGCTGCCCGCATCCAACTCGTTCTCCGTAGCCTCCCAAAGGTTCAGCGGAAGGTCGGCCGGTGATTTCGGGCTTGTGACCAGCAGCGCGAACATATCGGCGGCAGCGGTAGACGCCCACATTGATGAGCTCCGCGCCGAGGTCGACCGATATTTGGCCGGTCTGGCCGAAGATAAACTTCCGGGCTCCCTCTACGGGCCCGTTGCCGCGGTTCTCACGAGCAAAGGGAAACGGCTTCGCCCACTCCTGACACTCTTGACGGCGGAGGGGTTCGGCGTATCGTCGTCCGCTGCTCTGCCGGGCGCAGCAGCAGTCGAGGTGTTCCACAATTTCACGCTCGTTCACGACGACATCATGGATCAGTCGGCAACGCGGCGTGGACATCCGACGGTGCATACGGCGTGGAGCATGCCGGCCGGTATTCTGGCCGGGGATTTCCTTCTGGGAATGGCCTACGATCTGTTGTCGAGGCTGCCTGAAGGTGTCGTGCCTCAAGCCCTTGCGTGCTTCTCTGAAATGGTCGTGCAGCTTTGCGAAGGGCAGGCCCTTGATGCCGAGTTCGAAACCTCCAACGTTGTCTCCGTCGATGAGTATATGGATATGATCTCGCGGAAGACTGGGGCGCTCCTCGTGGCCAGTCTCCGATTGGGTGGCATCGTTGGGAGTGCTTCACCGGTTCAGAGTGAACTCCTCACCGGCGTTGGTTACCACTTGGGGCTGGCATTCCAGATTCAAGATGACCTGCTCGATCTCACCGCCAATCCGGAAGGTTGGGGTAAACCCATCGGTGCGGACCTCCTGACGGGAAAAAGGACTTTCCTGCTCCTGAAGGCCGTCGAGCTGGAAGACGAGTCCGATGGAGTCTGGTTCAGGCCCCTGATGGAGCGTGCAGGGGTCGATGAGTCGCATATCACAGAAGCCAGATCGCGGATGGAGGAGTTGGGAGTGCTCAGGAGCGCAGAGAGCGTTATTCTCGGGCAGTACGGAAAGGCGCTCGAGACCTTGGAATCCCTTGAGCCAGGCGTATCATTGACCGGATTGCGCCGAATTATCGAGCGCATGCAAATGAGAATCCGGTAGTATAAAAATCGGGCTCCGACGTTAGCGACATGGATAGCGTTGTTCGAGATGTCACAGTGAAAAATCGAGCCGGAATACATACCAGGCCGGCGTCGATGATCGTCCGAGCGGCAGCCAAGTACCGTGCCGATTTCTTCATCGAAAAGGATCGCTATCAAATCAACGGCAAGAGCATCATCGGAGTAATGACATTGGCCGCAGAACAGGGCGCCCAGCTCCGTCTGGTATTTACCGGCGACGATGCGAAAGCAGCTGCCGACGACATGGTTGCACTCTTTGACAGCGGGTTTGGCGAGGAACTTTGAGAAGATGAGTGACGACATCCAGTCGACTGACGGCAGCGAAGGACCGGGCCCACCGAAACTCTTCAATGGGATCGGTGCGTCGCCCGGCATCGCGATCGGGCGGTCATATCGTTACGAGAAGACCGCGTATCAGGCGAATGAAAGGGTTATCGCCAGAGAGGATGTCGAACGCGAGTTGGCTCGGCTCGACGACGCGACCAGATTGTCGGAGCGTGACCTCCACAAAATCGCGTCCGTAGCGCGAGGCCAGCTCGGGACCGAAAGCGCGAACCTCTTCGAGGCTCAGGCGCTTATGCTGCACGATCCGGAGTTCGGCGCGGCTGTGCGCCGTCACATCGTCGAAGACCTTTGGGCCGCCGACTATGCCGCGCAGACAGTGATGGAGCGTCACCGGGAGCGGCTCCAACGGTCCGGTAATCCATACCTCCGTGAACGCGCTCATGACATGGCCGACGTCCAATTCAGGCTCATTCGTCACCTGCAGCGCGGCCAGATCCTCTCCCGAATCGATGAGAAGGCAATCGTCGTGGCGGAATCACTGACCGCCGCAGACCTCATCCTTTTCTCGAGACGGAATTTACTGGGCTGCGTCATGGACCACGGTGCGCAGACGGCGCACGTTTCCATCATGGCGCGGGCTCTCGGCATTCCCGCGATCGTGGGCCTCCAGGGTGCGGCCGCGCAGATCCCTAACGGCTCCTCCATCATCCTCGATGCACTCGCCGGGATCGTCATCGTCGATCCTGACGAGGAGCAACTGAGTAAGTACCGTGCCAAACGCGAACGCTACGAACGCATGCTGCGGGAACAGAGGGCCTCCGCCACCTTGCCGGCGGCAACCATCGACGGCTGCCGTATCAGCCTCATGGCGAATTTGGAGCTGGAGGAAGAGGTCGCGCACCTGAAGTGGTTTGGCGCGGAGGGCGTTGGCCTGTTTCGAACGGAACTCCTGTTTATGTCGGACACCGGGATACCCGACGAGACGGGGCAGTTTGCGTGCTATGCTCGGATCGTCGAACAGACCAGGCCTATGGTCACCACGTTTCGACTCATGGACCTGGGAGGTGACAAGATCCGTCTGACGGGCCCTTCCGAGCGAAATCCCGACCTCGGATGGAGGGGTATAAGGGTCCTTCTGGAAAGGGAGGACCTGCTCCGGCCGCAGTTGCGCGCCCTTCTGCGAGTCAGCACGAAGGGACCTATTCGCATCTTGCTTCCCATGGTAACCGAGCTCGAGGAGCTCCGCCGCCTTAAGCGGATCATGGGCGATACGATTCAAGAGATGAAAGAGGAGGGGATCGGCGTGAGCGAGGACATCCCCGTCGGCGTTATGATCGAGGTGCCGGCCGCGGCCCTCCAGGCCGCTCACTTCGCGAGGGAGGCGGACTTCATGTCGATAGGAACGAATGATCTGACGCAGTACGTCCTTGCCGTCGACCGGTCCAACGAACTCGTCGCGCACCAGTTTAATGAAAAACACCCTGCCGTCCTCAGGCTGGTCGCGAAGGCCATCAAAGCAGGCGTGGAGGCGAAGAAGTCCGTTGCCGTCTGCGGAGAGTTGGCTGCCCAGGTGCCGGCCATCCCGATCCTGATCGGATTCGGGCTCAGAGAATTCAGCGCGTCCCCGATTTACCTGCCGGAGATGAAGCGCGTGATTCGTGGAGTCACGACGGCGGAGTGCGAGGAGCTGGCCAGATCGTGCCTGGAGCGCGAAGATGCAACGGGCGTGTCGAACACCTTGACGGACTGGTTCGAGCGCCACAAGGAGCTTCAAAGTCCATTTCTGTCAAATGCTGATTAACCGCTGATGCGCATGAATCCGATGTTCAAGAACATCCGCGGGTTCGCCGACATGTGGGAGGAGGGGTGGCGCATCGCCGAAAGGGACAAGGGATACGGAAGCGTTTCGAAACCGGCCAACCTCATTCTTTGCGGAATGGGAGGCTCTTCGATCGGAGGGGCTTTACTCGAGTCCCTCGCGTTCGAGTCGAGCGCGATTCCGATTGCGCTGTGCCGGAGGTACGTGCTTCCGTCGTGGGCTGGATCGGAGACGCTCGTCGTATGCACGAGCTACTCGGGCAATACGGAGGAAACGCTCTCGGCCTATGAGGACGCGGGGCGGAGACGATGCCTGCGCTTCTGTATCACTTCCGGAGGTGAGCTGGCGCGCCTTGCAGAGTCTGACGGGGTTCCGTGCGTGATCATTCCGGGTGGTCTCCCTCCCAGAGCCGCCCTTCCGTACACGTTTGTGCCGCTCCTGCATTTGGCGTCCGTCCTGGGCGTTGCGACGATCGACCGCCACGTACGAACGGAGGCGACAGCACTGCTCCACAAACTGGCCGGGGAGTACGGCGCCGGGGCGCCGAACGAGGCGACCATCGTGGCCGACTATCTGACCGGTCGTGTTCCGGTCATCTACTCGGGTACCGGCCTCATGGCAGCCGTAAATCTGAGATGGCGCGGCCAAATCCAGGAAAACGCCAAGACCCCCGCATTCGGCAATCTTTACCCTGAGCTGAACCACAATGAGATCGAAGGTTGGGAATCTTCGTCTGACGTTCTGCAGCGAATTGCGGTGGTAGAGCTTGCGACGTACGACGACCCGCCCCGAGTTCGCCGCAGGATGGACATTACGCGACGACTCCTCGAGCCCAAGGCTGCGGGCTGGTACCGATTTGAGCCGGAAGGAAAATCGGCGTTGGCCAGACTCCTGTCTGGGGTTCATCTGGGAGACTGGGTCAGCTACTACCTCGCTCAGAATCTCGAGGTCGACCCGATGCCGGTCGCGCTGATCGACGCGTTGAAAGCGGCGCTGAGTGCCGGCGACGCGGGGTAATTCCCCACCCCTGCAGGGAACGGCGACTGTGCTGTCGCGTTTGGTTCACGTATCAAGGTTCCGTGAATCGACCACGACACCCATCGACATGCACCGGAGTCGACTCTGGCGCTCGCTAACGATTGTCCTGACACTGTCCGCGGTGCCTGTCGCCGAGATTGCGCAGGCCCAGTCGGGCTATCACTTCGGTCGCAACAAGGTGCAGTACAGCGGATTCGAATGGCAGATTCTCCGCACGTCTCACTTCGACATTTATTACTACCCGGAAATGGAGGAGCTGGCGGAAATGGGCGCCCATTTCGCCGAGGAGATCTACGAGGAGCTTGAGAACCGATTCGAGTTCTCGCTGACCCATCGCGTCCCGATGATCTTCTACTCGTCAAACCTGCACTTCAAGGAGACCAACGTTACGCCCGGCTTCATTCCCGACGGAGTGGGCGGCTTCTTCGAGTTTCTCAAGGGGCGCGTCGTCGTGCCGGCGAACGGGAATATCCACCACTTCCGGCGTGTCATTCGTCACGAGGTCGTGCACGTCTTCACGCATTCCAAGATCACACGCGTGATGCGCGACCACAGACAGGTGCTCGACCGATTCCTGCCATTGTGGTTCACGGAGGGTCTCGCGGAATACTGGTCAGGCGAACAGGATTACCAGCACGAAATGGTCTTGCGGGATGCCGTTGCATCCAATTATCTGGTTCCGCTCAGGAATATGTACAGGATTCACGGCACCTACCTCATGTACAAGCAGGGAGAAGCGATTTTGCGCTTCGTAGCGGAGGAGTACGGGGAAGCGAAGATCCTCCGAATGATGGAAAATTTCTGGAAGGACCGCGAGTTCGAGAAGGTCATGGAGGTCACGCTCCACGAGCGGTTTCAGGACGTGAACGATAAGTTCGAACACTGGGTGCGGTCGCATTACTATCGGATGCTTGAAGATACCGACACTCCGGCACTCGCCTCGGAGAGGATAGCCGGACGGGGTTTCAACGCCAAGCCTGTGGTCTTCGACTTCCCGACTGGAGAACGGTACGTGTATTACGTGGGCAATAAGACGGGTTACTCCAGCGTTTACCGTGTTCGCGTCGACTCGTTGTACCGAGCGGTCGACAAAGAGGAAGTCCTTATCAGCGGTGAGCGAAACTCCACCTTCGAGGCATTCCATCTGTTCGAGAGCCGCCTCGACGTCTCCTCGTCCGGTCTTCTCGCCTTCAGCACAAAGAGCGGGGGGCAGGACGTGCTTCACGTTTACGACCTGGTGTCTGACGAGCTGCATACGACCCTCAGATTCGAGGACCAGGTGGCAATCTATTCTCCTGCATGGGGTCCGGACGCCAACCTTCTAGTATTCTCCTCAATCGACCAGAGGGGTTTCAGCGATCTATACTTGTACGACTTCACGACCGGAAGTCATCGCCGACTGACGAACGACATGTATGACGATCGCGATCCGGACTTGAGCCCCGACGGTAGATTCGTCGTGTTCTCGTCCGACCGAACGTCATTCGGGGTGCACGGAGCGAGAAATCTCTTTGTGTATGATCTCGAGAACGATCATGTGCGCTACGTTACCTACGGAGACCACAACGACTTCTCGCCGCGCTGGAGCCCCGACGGCCGGCACGTCATCTATACGAGCGCCCGGCGCGACAGCACCGGGCGATTTGGCGGGCAGGACGTATGGGTCACGGATATATCCGACCTGGGTGCGGGCGCCGAGGAACTGGCCTCGCTGACCGGGCTCCCCGACGCTCCGAGAATGACGCCAGAAGACCTCGCTACGAACGGTCGGACGGCCTCCCAGCTCACAAGGTTCACGTCGGCCGCGTTCGACCCAGTGTGGACTCCCGACGACAGGGTTCTTCTTTCGACGTTTGAGAATTTCCGCTTCACGATACGGCAGCTGGGCAGCCTCGATTCGCTCCTGGCCGATCCCAAATCGCGAACCACTGTGCCCCTTGGGTCGGTCGGTCGGCGATGGGCATTCAAGAGACTTGGGGAAAAACAGGGCGCTACGAAGGAGCGGTACAAGCGCAGGTACAACCTCGACATAGCGCAGAGCCAGGTATCTCAGAATCCTATCTGGGGCACCTCGGGAGGCGCATTCCTTGCATTCTCCGACATGCTGGGCGACGATTATTGGAATTTCGCCCTGTTCAGCAACACGAACAGCAGCGGCGACTTCCTCCGGAGCCTGAGCTTTGCAGTGTCTCGCGTCCAGCTTCACCGGCGTGCAAACACCTCGTACGGCATCTTCCGGTTTTCGGGGCAGCGGTACGACATAACCGATCCCGACGCAGCGGTCAATTATCCGGTGTTCTGGGAGACGATCTGGGGAGGATTCGGCGGTATCAGCTATCCGCTTTCGAAATTCCGCCGGTTGGACTTGAGCACGGGCGTAGCCTGGAGCAACAAAGAGATTTTTACAG
>DATKEJ010000061.1:0-3463 GCA_035512315.1 Rhodothermales bacterium
CCCAGGTCAGTCTCCGAATCTCCGTTCCGGTCGAATCTGAGAGGTAGAGGTCGCGTCCCAGGTCGCGGTCGCTCACGAACGCCAGTGTGGTTCCGTCTGGTGACCAGGACCCGGTCAGGTTTTCGGAGTCGCCCGTCGTAAGCCGGACAACCGTCTTCCCGTCCGGCGATGCTGAATAGATCTGGTTTTTTCCGGACGCGTCAGAAAAGAAGAGCCACGATTTACCGTCCGCAGTCCACGTTGGAACCTGATTGTTGTGATCGTTCACGATGAGCGGCATGACTGAGTCGGCGGCCATGTCGTAGCCGTAGATGTCCCAGGTGCGCTCCCCCGTCTCGGTCGTACGGTCAGACTGAAAGAGAATCGTGGACGCATCGGGTGACCAGGAAGGGACTCCCGTGAAACCGGGCCACGAGAACAGCCGCCGCTGCCGCGAGCCGTCGGGAAGCATGCGGTAGATGTCGACCTGACCAGGTTCCCGATAATCTCTCGGTGACTGGAAGAGGATGGACTGACCGTCGGGCGCCCATGCGGGATGGGCGTCGCGTCCCGGTGAGTAGGTCAGACGCGTCTGAGACGATCCATCGGGATGCATCGTGTAGATCTCGAAGTCGCCGTCGTCGCGCGTGGACGAAAAGGCGATGTACCGGCCGTCGGGTGACCAGGCGGGAAAGTAGTTGCCGTAGGCGGCATCGGTGAGCTGCTGGACGTCCGATCCGTCGGCGTTCACTGTGTAGATCTCGAATCGGCCTGACAGGTCGCTATAGTAAGCAATCCTCGAGCCGTCGGGCGACCACGTGAGCTCGTAGGCGGTAGCGGAATCTGCGAGTACTGAGACCGGATCCGATCCGTCGGCCGAGCTCACGAAAAGGGTCGTCACGCTGTATATCTCACCGAAGTAGGCCAGGCTCGCGCCGTCTGGCGACATTTTCGCGCCCGCCTGCAAGCCTGGTCCGGCGACGAGAGGCCGTGCCTCACTGCTGTCGAGGTCCATGATGAAAACATCCATACTTCCGTTCCTGAACGACCCAAAGAGGATCGATCGCCCGTCGGGCGTGAACGCGGGGTGAGTGTCCTGGCCGGGGCTGAACGTGAGCCGGAGGGGTTCTATCCCGTCGACGTGAATGAGGTAGATCTCGCTGTCGCCGTCGATGCCCGAGTCGTAGGCAATGTGGTTGCCGTCGGGCGACCAGACAGGGTGCCGGCCTACGTGGTCGGTCGTAGACGTTCCCCGTTCGGTCAGACGGAGCTGCTCCGTCCCGTCCGCATTCATTATGTAGAGATGCCAGGCGCCGTCACGGTAGGAGTCGAAGACAATTTTCGATCCGTCGGGGGAGAACGAAGGGTGGGTATCGTCGAAGTCGTTGTTGGTCAGCCGGCGTTTGCGTGAGCCGTCGGGCCTCATCAGATAAATCTCGGATTGGCCGTAAATGCTCGACTGATATGCGATCCATTCGCCATCAGGGGACCAGGCAGGGTTGAAGTTGACGAAAGGAGCCTCCTGGGCCCACGCCGGCGGTGCGAGCGCAAGGGTCGTCAGAACTGCCAAACCGAGAGCCGCGCCGACAAATTCGGCGTCCCGCCGGCGCGATCGCTGCGCTGTCGACCGAGGGTAAATCCGGCTATTCACCTCGTACCACCTTAATGGCTGCGTGCCGCGCCGCCTCGAACTCATCTCCCGGCGTCCAGCTCGGCAATTCGTCGGCGTTAGCGATGATCAGACCGGCGTAGAAGCCCAGTCGCCCATCCTCTATCATCCCGTCGAAGTTCCAGGTATCGTCGAGCTCGTCGCTCGGCTGGTGATAGTGAACGTCAGTGTAGTTGTTTATCTGTTCCTCGCCCCAGCCCTCCGGGCGACCGATGAAATTCGTTCCCGTATGAAAGTAGAGCGCGGGGACGCCGATTTTGGCGAAGCTGAACTGGTCTGAACGGTAATAGTATCCGCGATCGGGGAAATGATCGTTCTCGACGACACGGCCCTGCATTTTCGCCACCCCGGAGGCTATGTCGTCGAGTGACGACTTGCCAAGGCCGATGAGCGTGATGTTGTGCGTCCGGCCCCAGATGTTGGCTGAGTCGAAGTTAATGTTCGCCGCGATTCGTCCCGGTGCGAAGGTGGAGTGGCTCGCGTAGAACTTTGATCCGAGCAGGCCCGACTCTTCGGCTCCCACGAATAGGATCAGCGTCGACCGTTTCGGACGTTCTGGCAGTTCCGTGATCGCCTTGGCGATGCCGAGGACGATTGCGCAGCCCGACGCGTTGTCGCGAGCCCCATTGTATATGTCGTCTCCCTCGGCGTTCGGTTTGGCGACTCCGAGGTGATCGTGGTGCGCGGTGTAAATCACGACCTCGTCAGACAAATCGGGATCGCTCCCTTCGAGAAGGCCCAGCACGTTGGCCGTCGAGACACGGCTTATGGAGTTCTGAAGCTTGATTGAAGTTGTTACACCGAGCGGAATCGGCTGGAAATCGGCACGGCGGGCCGATTCCACAAGGTCGTCGAGGCTCCTGCCGGCCCATCCTGTGAGCCGGTTGGCCGCATCCTCCGTCAGCCACCCCGCGACGGCTATCCTGGGCTCGCCTTCCGCCGGCAGCTCGAACTGTTCGCCCGTCCAGCCCGACTGCACCACCTGAAACGGGTACCCTGCGGACGCGTCGGTGTGGATGATGATGGCGCCCGCGGCCCCCTGTCGAGCTGCGCTCTCGTACTTGTAGGTCCAGCGGCCGTAGTACAGGCGCGTGCTCCCTGCGAAAAGGTCGGGGTCCCAGTCTGGATCGTTGTTCAGCATGAGAAGAACCTTTCCGGACAGATCCTGTCCCTTGAAGTCATCCCAGTTGTACTCCGGAGCCTGGATGCCGTAGCCCACGAACACGATTTCCGCGTTGTTGACGACGGCGGAATCCTCCTGTACGCCGGAGGTTGCGACGTACTCGTCATAGTGCTTGAACGATACCTCGTTACCTTCCATTTCGAACCTCCACTCGGGGGGCTCGCTGGAGACGATGGACACGATGTCGAACCGCTGTTCCCAGGTTTCGTCCTCCGCACCGGGCGAATAGCCCAATGCCTCGAGTTGGTCGGCGAGGTATTTGCGGGCTATCCGATCTCCGTCGGATGCCGGCGCGCGCCCCATCATCAGGTCGTCAGAGAGGATGGCGATGTGCGGTTTCAGCCTCGCCTCATTGATCGTCTCAGCGGCCGCCACTGCGCCGGAGGACAGGCCCAGAGAGGCCGGCTCAACGGTCTCAACCGGCTCATCCGACTGGCAGCCGGACGACGCAGCCAGGGTAATGACGCAGAGGGTCGTCGCAAAGATCTTCATAAGCCAGGCTTTAGGGGTTTCGGACCGGTAAGAATAACCGTCAGACCGGCCACGACCAAGTCGATTTTTTGTTGAGGAAGGGTCGGTGTGACTCCTAAAAGATCGTCATTCCGGCGAAAAGCCGGAATCCAGGCTTCGTA
>DATKEJ010000062.1:0-3356 GCA_035512315.1 Rhodothermales bacterium
ACCGCCCGCCGGCAGAAGTCTGAGCGTCGGATGTCCGGGCAATGCACAGTAGCAATGCGAGGAGAAGTAAACCCATTTTCCATCTTCCATCTTCCATCTTTCATTCCTCATTCGACGTCGGACCTCGGACCTCGGACCCCGGACTCTTCACGAATCTCTGCGCCCTCTGATTAACGATCTCCCCTACGAATACACTTCCGTCAGCCGCTTCGGTCAAATAATGCACCCACCCCAGCTGCCCCGGGTGCGTGCCGGGCTCACCGAACATTCCGAGAATCGATCCGTCGAGGCTGAGTTTGAGCACCGCGTTGCTAGTGCCGTCGGCCATCCAGACGGTTCCGTCCGACGCTTGGTCGAATCCCCAGGGCCGGTCGATATGAGTCCATTGCTCGAGAAACTTGCCCTCGAGGTCGAACAACTGGATGCGCGAATTATTACGATCGGCAACCCACACTCTGTCTCGGGAATCGACCAGGATACTGTGAGGCAAGTTGAAGTCGCCGGGTGCTGCTCCTAGCTGACCCCACGCCTTCACGAACTCACCGTTCGCGTTGAATTTCACCACGCGGGAGTTTCCGTACCCATCGGAGACATAGATATTGCCGTGTCGATCGAAGGCGACATCTGTCGGTTGATCGAAAACCGGCGCCTTCAGCCCATCGTGATCGATCATCGTGCCTGCGGCTCCTTTGATCCCCAGGGCCATTAGGATGCGCCCGTTAGGGTCGAGCTTCAGTACCTGGTGCCTGCCAAGATCCGTCACCCAGATGTTGTCGTCCCGGTCGACCCTGAGACCGTGAGGGATTTCGAACAGGCTCGGCGCGAGCTCCCTGACATAGTTTCCATCGGCATCGAACTCGAGCAGGGCGTGCGCCATTCTGGTGAAGACATAGACTTGTCCCGACGAGCTGACCGCCACGCCCGGTGTCTGCTCGAAATTCCAGCCTTCCGGAAGCTTGAAGAAACCTGGATCCACCTCATAGGGGAGGATTGGCACCTCCTGTGCGGAGGCTGCGCAGCATGTGGCAAGGAGGATGGTGGAGAGGACTAAATGGCGCATGGCAGTGGGGTCCGAGGTCCGAGGTCAAAAGTCCGGTGTCGCATGTCCGGGGCCGCGAACCACTCTCCCCGGAAGTGCTCCGGTGTGTTCGCCGTCTCGAAGCACCTGCTCGCCGTTAACAAAAACGTGGTGCATGCCGGTCGCGTACTGCCGCGGCTCGTCATAGGTGGCGTGGTCGATGATCGTGTTCGGGTCGAAAATAACGATGTCCGCGAAATTCCCCGCCCTCAACGATCCGCGGCGTTGAATTCGGAGGTTCTCGGCAGGGAACGAGGTCAGGCGGCGGATAGCCTCTTTGAGCGGGATGATCTGTTCCTCGCGGACGTACTTGCCTAGCAGCCGGGCAAAGTTGCCGTACGCGCGGGGGTGTGGATTCCAGTTCGTGAAGACGCCACCTTGACCCGCGGACTCGGCATCCGAGTCGAATGCGACCCACGGGAGTGCGATTTTTCGGCGAACGTTTTCCTCGGACATGACGAAGTAGACGGACTCGACGCGGCTGCTGTCGGCGATCACGAGGTCGACGGCCACGTCTTCGGGCGAGACGCCTCGCTCTTCAGAGAGCTCCGCCAGGGTCTTCCCGATGAGGTCCTGATGCTCGTATTTTCGGAAGCCGACGAGTTTTACACCCGCAGGACCCGCGGCCATCATCAGGTTCTCCCACTCATCGGTTCGGGTACGCATCTCCGAGATCACCTTGCGACGAATCGCCTGGTCCATCAGTCGTTCTCGCCAGGGGCCGAAGCCGCCTTCCTGGACCCACGGCGGCATGGCAGCGTCAAGGCCGGTCGCGCCGGCGGTGTAGGCGTAGACATCGGCCGTAATCGCCAGTCCTGAGTCCCGAGCGGCCTCGATGCGCTCAATGGCCGCCTCGAGCTTGTTCCAATTCTCGGAGCCGGCCGCCTTCAAGTGGTAGATCTCGGCCCTGATGCCCGCTTCGGACGCGATTCGGATCAGCTCGTCGAGCGCTTCCAGAAAGCGATTCCCTTCGCTCCGGATGTGCGAGATGTACAACCCGTCGTACTCAGCGGCAACTTTCGCGAGGGCGATCAGCTCCTCTGTCGACGCATACGTGTCAGGTGCGTAAATCAATGACGATCCGACTCCTAGGGCGCCGTCTTCCATGGCCTGGCGGACGAGCTCTTTCATCCGCTCGAGCTCTTCAGCGTTGGGCTCGCGGTCTTCGTAGCCCAGTTCGTGGATCCTGACGGTTCCCGCTCCGATAAAGGACGCGACGTTGGGGGATACTCCGCGCTCGACGAGGTGCTCGAGATACTGGTCAAGGGTAGTCCAGGGAACGTCGAACCGAATGTGCGATTGCCCGTCGATGAGCTCCGACCTCATATCCTCGTTGAGAGGCCCGTACGACCAGCCTTCGCCGAAAACCTCCAACGTCACGCCCTGACGAATATCGCTCTCAGACCGGCCGTCTTCGATGAGCGTCGTGGTCGCCCAGCTCAGCATGTTGATGAACCCGGGTGCGACGGCGAGCCCGGTGGCATCGACTTCCGCACGACCAATGGCATCGCCAAGCGCGCCGACCGCTGCGATGGAGTCCCCCTGAATCGCGACATCACCTACGTACGGGTCGCCCCCCAGGCCGTCGTAGATGGTTCCGTTGCGGACGATTACGTCGTACTCGACGGGTGCGGTGCAGGAAGCGAAAAGCACGGCGAGAAGGACCAGGAATGACCGATTCATAAGGGGTGGCGGTGAAACCTGACGGGTCTCTAGACCTGACAGGTCTAAAGACCTGTCAGGTTGGTTAACTCCAATAATACCAGACCATTACAACATAAAGTGTCTACTAATCTGGACAAAACCGTTTTTTGACGGCTGAATCAGGAGGTGAGACTAGCCGTTTCCTTAGGGGTCCGTCCGATCTTACGAAGCTCGCCCTCGATCCAATTGTACGTATCGATGAGCCCCGTTCGCAGGTCGATTCCGGGCTCCCATCCAAGCACCTGTCGGAGCTTTGTATTGTCGCTGTTCCGGCCCCGGACGCCCTGAGGTTTCGTCAGGTCGTGGCGGCGCGCGAGCTTCTTGCCGGCTATGGCGCAGATGATGTCTACGAGTTCGTTGACCGTGACCATTTCATCGGTGCCGAGATTGAGCGGCTCGTGATGATTCGACTGCATCAGCCGGTAAATGCCTTCCGTGCAGTCGTCGATGCACATGAACGAGCGGGTCTGAAGCCCGTCGCCCCATATGTCGATCTCGCCGCCGTCAGGCGCAAGCGCGACTTTGCGCGAAATGGCGGCCGGCGCCTTCTCTTTGCCACCCTCGTACGTTCCCA
>DATKEJ010000063.1:0-5325 GCA_035512315.1 Rhodothermales bacterium
CGGTACCGCCCGCGTTTTCGATTCCGAGGAGGACATGCTCCACGGGATGGAAGCCGGTCGCATCGGCAAGGGCGATGTCGTGGTCATCCGTTATGAAGGACCCAAAGGCGGCCCCGGCATGCCCGAGATGCTGACGCCGACATCGGCGATCATGGGAGCGGGCCTCGGCAACGATGTTGCCCTTATCACGGACGGGCGATTCAGCGGCGGATCGCACGGCTTCATTATCGGGCATGTTTGTCCCGAGGCGCAGGAAGGGGGACCGATTGCGCTGGTGCGCGATGGCGATCGCATCACGATCGACGCCGAGTCAAGGCTGCTCGAGGTGGACCTCACGGACGATGAGATCCTGGCTCGCCGCAAGGACTGGCAGATGCCGCCCTACAAGGCCACGAACGGGACGCTTTTCAAGTACATCAAGTGCGTCAAGCCGGCGTCTGTGGGATGTGTTACTGATGAATGAGCGGTGAGACCGTAGGACGTGAGACGTAGGGGACGTAGGAGACGTAAGACGTTCGCTTGAGACTAAGTTCGTCTCACGACTTACATCTCACGTTCCTCAGCGCAGCAAAACAGCTCTCCGCACCTGCGAGAACCGCCCCGCCTGCATCCGCACGAGGTAGACGCCGGTGGCCACGGCGACCCCGCCGGAGTCGCGGCCGTTCCACTCAACTTTGTGGATGCCCGCTGCAAAGCGTCCTTCCAGGAGCGTGGCGACTTCCTGGCCCAGGATGTTGTAGACCGTCAGCGAAACATCGCCGGTGGCCGGCATCCGGAATTCAATGGCGTGGTCGGGTTGAATGGATTCGGATAGTTCTGGTCGAGGGCGTACGTCTCGGGCAGGTCCGAATAGGTTTCATTGGCCGTCTGAACAACGACCGTGTTGCGTGAAGCCACGACAAACGCTTCAAAAAAGGCCGAGTAGTCGGCCGACACGGTTCGGGACGCCTTATCGAGGACGGACGGCAGCACTTCGAGCTCACTGCTCAGCGGATTGTAAGCTGCGATCATCAGTGAGTCCTCCAGAAAGCCCGCGACGGAGGGGAAATCGCGGTCCGGATCGTACGTGAGGGCGACGCGTGCCTGATACGTGCCTTCTTCGAGGTCTCCGTAGATAGTCCAGTGGCTGTTGATGGGGATGAGCTGCCAGGCGGAGTAGTCAGACGTCTTTCCGATTTCTGTCGGACCGACCTTCGCAAGCGATTCGAAAGGCATGGCGAACCGATCGACCGTGAGGCGGCCGCCCTGCGTATTGCTCGTGAACGTGAGCTCCGCTCCGGTGCTCAGGAACGTCGCCTTCAGGGCTTCGGCCGGGACCGTCACGGTTTCCGTCTCCGCTGATTCGCGCACCTCGACGTCGACGGCAGTCTCGGAAATGAGCTGCGTGTCGTCGCCAGGCTTGAAGTAGCTTCTTCCGCTCTTAGACAGGTTACCGCCCGCGGCGGAAGGGGCCGGGATCACCTTCGGTACGTCGTCCTCCTCCTCATCCTCGTCAAGGCGGTTTCCGAACGCCACCTGTCCGGGTGACCTGACATTGACGCCGGCGCTCTCCTCAGCCACGATGGCCCCCGTATCGTCCCTCATCGTAATGCGGATGAAGAACTCGCTCTTCGTCGGCACGGCCGGGATTGAAAACGGCGCATCGATCCTCTGTTCAGCCTTCAAGTCCGTTCCCGGCGGGATGCTCAATGTGTACGAGTCGAAGCGGTTCATAACCACTTCGGTACCCCGCTTTCGCTCTTCGAAGTCGAAATCAAGACGGCCGTCGCCCGTGCTGTGAAGCGTATACTGAACCTGAAAGAGCGCGCTGCTCGTCGCACCCTGCACGGCGGGCTCGAGACTGCCTTTCGTAACCGGATCGACGGCTTGCGAGGTGAAATGGCTTCGGGCTCGTCTGAGAGCAAATCGCTGTGTGTTCGAGCGCTTTCCTTCCAACGCGGTTTCGGAGATCAGTTCGGCATCGACATCAATGTTGGCGGCGTTGGTGGGAATTGTGAGCGAGAATGGTGGGATCTCGACGCCCGTGTCTTCGGCCGTCACGCTGACGGGCTCGGACGTATATAGCACCGCGCCCTTCTGATCCCGAACGTAGGCGACCACGAGCCCTCGCTCCGCCGACCGCAGCCGAATGTAATCGACAACGATCTCTATCTCGACCTCATCTCCAGCCGCAATGTCGGACAGGTTCTGGCCTTCCGAATCCTCGAACTCGCCCAGGATCCGCGTCGCGCCCGCCTCGATCCCGATGCCGTCCGTGTAGTCTACGGCTCCTCCCTGAAACGGCACGTAGTCGATACCTTCGCCGATCCAGAGACCCTTGCCGCGCGGGTTGAAGAGGGCGTCGTTCTGAACTGGATCGTAGGGACCGCTCGGATCGCCCCAGAAGTTGTTCGTTGCATCGAGCAGGATTTGATGCGTGTCCCATCCGGTATTGATGGGTGACGACCCCGGATTTGAGCCTTCGAGTGAAAAGCGATTGCGGTTGATGTGGAGCCGGCTCTGTTTGATACCGCTTGTAGCCCACGCGATGAAGGGACCGGAGTGATTGGATATCTCGTTGCCGCTCACCTCCACGTTTGCATCCATGACAAGAATGAGCGCCCTACCTCCGGGCGAGCCGGTGGCCGGATTGCTGGTTCCCCGAAAGACGTTGTCCCGGATGACGGCGCGATAATCTATGCGGGCGTATCCGCTCGTGCTTATCCCGCTCGTATTCATATCCACACCCGTAGTCGTCTCGAAACGATTGCCCTCGATCGTCGTGATTCCGGTTCGGGGTGCCCACGTCGCGCGGCTCGGGTCGTTCGGATCTTCGACCGGACCGATCAACATGCCTCGCGTGTTCACGTTGGAGCCGGGCGGGGCGCTGGGGTGGTTCTCCGCCAGCACGCTCTTAACGACGTTGCGGGAGAAGAGCGGCGACATACCTCTGAGGTCGAGCTCCCTTCCGGTTGGATAGGCCAGCTCGAAGGTGTTGTCCACAATCACCGGCGCCGATTCCACGTAGGGTATGGAAATGTCGGGCCTTAGTCCGCCGAACTGAATGAACATGCTGTTCTTAATTGTTGGCGATGCCCCTTCGATTTCGACGCCTTCGCTGTACTTGATCGTGCTTTCGCGGATCACGTCGGTGGAATTCCACAGGTAGATCCGGTACTCAATCGTCGGTTTCGTGTCTTCGCCGTCCTCGTTCGTATCGCCTCCTACCGAGTCGTCGCGGATGTCGGTAAGCGTCGCACCGTCGATCAGAATTGACGACCCCGGTCGAGCCCGCAAGTATCCGGAAGAGCCCGGTGGCTCCCAACGAACGAGCTTTCCGTCGGTATCCTGCTCAAAGACAGTCGCAAACTTGACGACGGCACCGGGCTTAACCACGAGCTTCATGTTACCAAAGATGTCGCAGTTTGGAGATGACGTGGGTCTTGCTCGTTCCCCAGACGACGACGCCGTTCTTGATCCCGTCATCGTCGAATTTCGAATCTCCGTCTTCCGATGCCAATCGACAGCCATGATAGATGGCCGGCTGCGCGACAAGTCGCGGTGCGACGAGGCCTGCGACCACCACGAATGCTGCCGCTAGCGCGTGGAGATTTCGGCCGAGCCACGCTCTTCGAGGAGGCGTGTCGCCGTTCGGGAGAGAAGTCAGTTGATAATTGGGATTCATTCGAATTCACCTCAAAAAATATCAAGCGAAATCGCCGGACTCGTGGCGTCTCTATGCTATGAAAGCGCAAAGCCGGCCTGTATTGGCCGACTTTGTTTCAAAAAGAATTGGGCGCCGGCGTAGCGTTCACCGCAACAGAACGGCCTTTTGAACCTGTCTGAACCTTCCGGCCTGCATTCTTATGAGGTAGACGCCGCTGGCCACTGCCGAGCCTGCTGAATCGCGCCCGTCCCATTCGATTCGATGCACGCCGGCCGCAAATGGGCCTTCGGTCAGGGTGGCGACCTCCTGACCGAGGATGTTGTAGACATTCAGAGACACATCGCCCGTGGCCGGCAGGCGAAAGGCGAAGATCGTGGACGGGTTGAAGAGGTTGGGGTAGTTCTGATCGAGCGCGTATTCCTCCGGCATCTCCGATTCGGACTCCCCTGCCGTCTGCACGACAACCGTGCTTTTCGATACGACCACATGGGTCGCGAAAAACGTGGAGTATCGGCCGTTACGGTATGAGCCGCCCTGTCGAGCACCGAGGGAAGGACCTCCAGCTCTCAGCTCAATGGGTTAAAGCCCGCGACAACGAGTGAGTCCTCGTTGAAACCAGGAGTGCCGGGGAAATCAAGGGCCGGATCGTATCCAAATGCGATGCGGGCCTGATACGCGCCCTCCTGAAGATCACCGAAAACCTCACGGTGCCCCCGCCTGTATTGGACGTGAAGGCAAGCTCTGCCTGCACGTCCGTGACGTGTGCCCCGCTTTAGCGACGCCTGAATACGACGAACCGGAAACCGTCGTGCTTCTCCTCCGCCGTTTTCTGAAAGACCGTGTCGATGAGATGCTCGTAGGGAGGAAAAAACGTATCGCCCTCAAAATCGCCTTCCACGAGCGTGAGCTCAAGTCGGTCGGTTATTGGCAGGAGCTGGGCATAGATCGTGGCGCCACCGCCTATGAAGACCTCTGCTTCGTCCTTAACTGCCTCGAGCGCCTCCTCGATCGAGGCGCATGTCTGGATGTCAGGATAATCCCGAAGTGGGCTGTGGGAGGTGACGACGACGTGGCGGCGGTTTGGGAGCGGGCGGCCAAACTGGTGGATGATGGATTCAAACGTCCGCCTCCCCATGATCAAGGGATGGCCGTTCGTCAGCTGCTTGAAGTGCTTCAAATCCTCCGGTATATGCCACGGCAGGTCGTTTCCTTTGCCGATGACGCGGTTCTTCTCGGCAACGGCAGCAATGATGATGATCTCGGACATAAATTAGCCAGGAGATGGGATGTGGGAGATAGGTGATGGACTGTGGATGGTAGATGGTCGATAGTGGGTAGTGGTCCCGCCTGTCTCATGGCTTGGCGGCTTCTTTAATCTATAGAATCTAATGTCTCGTGTTCGAGATCGGCATGTGCTTATTACGGGGGCGGCTTCCGGCATGGGGAGATTGATGGCGCACCAATTAGCTCGAGAGGGTGCGCGGCTGTCGCTCGTCGACATCGACGTCGCGCGGCTCTACTCAGTCGCCGCCGAATTGCCGGGCTGTACATTCTACCTGTGCGATATCACGAGCCGCAATGAGATTGCAGACCTTCGCGCCCGCGTCCATGGCGTGGACATCCTGATTAACAACGCAGGCGTGATCGGGCATGGTGCGTACGTGGATGTCGATCACTTG
>DATKEJ010000064.1:0-12709 GCA_035512315.1 Rhodothermales bacterium
GTTCAGGTTCCGAGGTGCGGCCAAACCTGACGGGTCTAGAGACCCGACGGGTCTTAAGACGTGACAGGTCTAAAGACCTGACAGGTTTATAAACCCCTCACTCCTGTAATTGAACATCCAAACTATCCCGCCGTGAAGGCACGTTCTTACCTTCTATGTTCTCAGAGAGTCGGCCACCTGAATTCACTCTGTATTGCATCCTCCTGATCGAGATGCGCATGACTACACGGCGTTCGTGCCGTAGATAAATTCGCGCTAAACCTCTCCGCACTCTCTGCGTTCTCCGCGTGAGAAAATCGTCCTTAACGCTTTTGCCTTCTTTGCGGCTGACTGGATCCCGGATCGAGCCCGGGAAGACGGATCCCTTAGCGCCTTTTTGCAGCTTTGAGGCTCGGGAATCTGAATCAGCATGTCTCGGCTGCCCTTGACCACCCCTGGCTGAGCGCCCCTCTGGAGTCTGTGTGGGGCAACTTCTCCCCGAAGTAACCTCCCCCGGCTGCCTCCGAATGAATTCGGAGTTAGCCGCCCCCTCGGAGAGGGGGACCACCTCACAAGTCGCCGGCCATTTCTGCAAGCTTCATAACCGTCCGCCAGTTTCGCGCGGTTGCCGGCACACCGAGATACCTCTCGGCCTTTCCCGCCAACTTGGAGGTCCCAAAACCGTCCGGAGTGTGGAGATAGAAGCCCGCGTCCGTCAGCTCGAATCGCTCGGTCGGACCCTTGATCTTCTCGAGAGATTCGAGGTCGGGCGCCGCCGGCCTGGACGCGAGGAAGAAGACGTGAAGCCTCCTGGGGTCTGCCTCCGCCTCCGGGAAAGGATTGGAAGCGATCGCGCGCTTCAGCTGGTCGGCGCTCAGAACGAGCACCTGCGGTTTGAAACCCTTTCTTTCCTCGATCGCGACCGCAATTCTCTCCGTAAGATCCGGCGCGACCTCACCGGACGACCGGGCCACCACATTGCCACTCTGGATGTAGGTCGCGACGTCCTCCAGACCGAACGACCGCAGAATATCAACCAACTCCTTCATGGGCAGGCTTCGCGTGCTGCCGACGTTGATACCGCGGAGGAGGATGATGAGGCGCATGGAGGAAATTCAAAATTCAAAATGTAAATCGCAGAATGTCGTCCGAAGTCCGATGTCCAATGTCCGACCCCGTGCTCACGTTCCGTTATCCCGAATGCGAAGCGCCCTAGACGAGTGCTCCCTCGCTGCACTCGGGATGACAGATTGCATTCGCAGCGAGACTCAATTCTGATTTCTGATTCACTGGTGTCCGGAGAACCGTCCGGGACTGACAAAAAATGAGGGGGACCGAAGCCCCCCTCGGACTACCTTTAGTTGAATCGTTAGGCCAACATCGAGGTAGTCATGAACCAAAGTACGCATTTCTCCGGACAGCCGATCTTCGCTCAAATTCTTCGATTGATCCCGCCGGGGAAGGTGGCTCAGTTGGTCAGGACGCTCGGCAGCGACCACTATTACAAGACGTTCAAAACCTATGACCACCTGGTCACCATGCTGTATGCGGTGTTCAACCGCTGCACGTCCCTGCGGGAGGTGATTACCGGCATGATGGCCACGCACAACCGGCTCACCCACCTCGGACTGCGCCATACGCCTCGCAGGAGCACCTTGGCCGATGCCAACCAGAAGCGTGACCCGGAGGTGTTTAGTGCCATCTTCAATGCCCTCAGTCGCATCTATCGGCATCGTTTACCGGACAGCCGATCGGACAAATGGGTCAACAATCTCTTCATGATCGACAGCACGACCATCTCGCTCTTCCAGGAGATCCTCAAGAATGCGGGTCGCAATCCGGCAAACGGTAAGCGCAAGGGTGGGGTCAAGGCGCACATGCTCGTCAAGGCGGACGAGGATGTCCCGTGCCTGGTTCGATTGACGGCCGCCGCAGCCAACGACCAGATTATTCTCAGGGAGATCGACGTGCCGCAAGGGTCCATTCTGGTCTTTGACCGCGCCTACGCCGATTACGGCTTCTTCGCCACATGCAGCGCCAGACAGGTCACCTTCGTGACGCGTCTGAAGACGAATGCGGTCTATGAGCACGCTGGCGCGCGCCCGCTGGCCGAGAACCAGGCGAGCGGCGTTCGTTCCGACTCAGAGATCCTCCTTGGCGGAGTTCAGCTGGACGCACAGAACAAGATCAGGGCACGCCTGATCGTCTACCAAGATGGTCAAACCGGGCAAACGTTCGACTTCCTTACCAACAATTTCGAGCTGTCTGCCTTGGCCATTGCTGCGATCTACCGTCGTCGCTGGCAGATCGAACTGCTCTTCAAGCGCCTCAAGCAGAACTACCCCCTGCGCTCCTTTCTGGGTGATAACGAGAATGCGATCCGCATCCAGATCTGGTGCGCCCTCATCGCCGATCTGCTTCTAATGGTGATCAAGTCCCGGTGCCCGCGCAACTGGTCGTTTGCCAATCTCGCAGCAATGGTCAGACTCCACCTGATGACCTATATCGACCTGAGCGCCTTCCTCAAGAATCCGGAAAAGGCCCTCCTGCGCGCCAATCAAAAGAGCGTCAAAGACCACAATTTGAGCCTATTCCCGACGTAGGGGGCATGCTATCGCCATTTCGCCGCTGAGAATGCCCACACAGCCTTAAAAGGCAGAACCATCACCCTCCGCCTTATTTTTTACCGGACACCAGTGATTTCTGATTTCTGATTTGTGATTTTCCCGAAGGTACTCGTCCAACCGATCATAGCTCTGCGACCAGCCTTCGAGCATCCCTGTTTGGGTCGCTGCCTCTCTGGCTTCTTTAGACGGATACGCGACTTTGCAGGTCATGGTCGTCTTGCCGTCCTTCTCGGTCAGCACCAACGTATTGATCGTTTCCGGCCAGTCCCCGCCCCAGTTCTCGGTGTTCACCAGTCGGCCGGGCGGTGCGATCTCCTTGTACTCTCCCACCATCCCCATCTCATTTCCGTCGGAGCGACGCCACACGAAGTGCCACGCGCCACCCGGCCTAAGGTCGATCTCGCAAACAGGCATCGTCCAGCCCTCCGGGCCAGTCATCCAATTGGGGACGTGCTCGGGACTCGTCCAGTGGTCCCACACGAGGTCGCGGGGGGCATTGACTTCACGGATTGCGACGATCTCGTTGTCGGACGGCGTCGTGAAAACGGTTTTTCCAATCTTGGTTTCGGTTTCTATGGTATTCATGGTTTTTGTCGTTCGAGGTTCGACGTACGAGGTTCGAGGTCCACAGTGTGGAGGGCTGCCAATCCAAAATTCCCCCGCGTTCGCGACTTTTGGGACACCTTCCAACGGATCAGGCGTGCCCCCCGGATTCACCCGTCGTTCAACTCCCTGCGATTGTCGTGTCGGTCGGGACCTCGAACCTCGAACTTCGAACTTCGAACCCTATTCCGGCCTCCAATCATTTGAGCAATTCACCATCCAAGGCGTGCCGAACCGATCGACGACCATCCCAAAGCGCTTCGCCCAGAACGTCTCTTCGATCGGCATGGTGACCTTTCCGCCATCCGCGAAAGCATTGAAGATTCGGTCGGCCTCGTCGGGAGATTCGACGTGGAGCGATACATACAGGCCGGCCGGCCGTTCGTAATGCCCGCCCATTGAATCGGATGCCATGAGCTCGACGTCATCTGCAACCAGGTGGGCGTGCATGATTGTGTGGTGAATTTCCGCCGGGACCTCACCCGCCATCGGAGAGTCACCGAGCGAAATCATGGCCTCAATCTTTCCGTTGAGGACCTTTGCATACAGCTCGAATGCCTCGCGGCACTGGCCGTGGAAGTTGAGGTAGGGTGTGGCTTTCATATTGTTCGAGGTTCGGGGTTCGGAGTTCGGGGTTCGGGGTTCGGGGTTCTTTGCAAGATGCTCCGTCGTCGTTCAGCGTTTCTCGGGGGGTTCCTCGATGCGCTCGAAATGACGGGCCGTTTAGCGTTTCTCGTTTATCGTTCAGCGTTTCTCGGGGGGTTCCTCGCTTCGCTCGGAATGACAGGACGTTTAGCGTTTCTCGTTTATCGTTTATCGTTTAAGGTCTCGGTCCGCTGCCTGAGTCGCTCTTCCTGTTCTCGAAGCTCGGGCGTGAACTCCTCGCCGAAGTCCTCGGCTTCGAATACGGGCCGTACCTCGATTTCGGTCCCGCCGTCGAAGGGCGCCTTCTTGAGCCATTCGATCGCATGCCCTATCGAGTCGACCTTCCAGAGCCAGAAGCCGGCAATCAGCTCCTTGGTCTCGGCGAACGGACCGTCGGTGACACTCCGCTTGTCCCCCTCGAATTTCACTCGAACGCCTTTCGACGTGGGGTGCAGTCCCTCCCCGGCGAGCATTAGCCCGGCGTTGACCAGTTCCTCGTTGTAGTTGCCCATGGCGGCCAGGAGCTCTTCGGTCGGCATTTCACCGGCTTCCGATTCCGCGCTCGCCTTTACGATTACCATGACACGCATCCCTTATCTCCTAACAGATTGATTTAATTACCTTTGTGCATGAAGGCGGCCGGCTTTCTCGTGGTGGGATCCGACCGCCGATTTGTATTATAGTCGATCGCACTTGACCAAATTCGACAAGTGGGATCAACTTTTTCAACGTTCTTTCTCGCTCAGTCGTCGATAGCCTGATAAGCCGACGTCCAAAAATCTCTGTAAACGGGCGGAGCCTCGGGAGAGTCCATCATCTTCTGAGTCAACAGGATCCCGATGAGTCCTTCGCTCGGATCGACATACGCAGACGTTCCGTAGCCGCCGTCCCATCCGAAACGTCCCGGCACGGCGGACAGATCGTCGCGCTGCGTGAAGACACGAATGCGCGGGAAATCGACAGCGGCGACGAGACTTTCGAAATGTCAGCCGGCCTGTTCGGCGACGTATTGGCGGATATCGAAGATGGGTCGGATTTCGATGCTTGCTTACCGCGCCGACGGAAACTGCGAGACAATCCGGATCGCCTCATTCAGGTCGGCTGCCTCGATGAGTGGAAGCCGCCCAGTTGCCCCTTCGTTTCGGCGAACGGACCGTCGGTGACCGAGAGCTCGCCGATCCGAACACGGAGGGTCGTCGGTCTGAACCTGGAACCTGGAACCTGGAACTTTTACGGCTCGAGCTCGCGTACTTCGCGCACCTCTATACTTCCCACGCGGGCCGGGGGGATTCTCGAGGCAATCGCGATAGCTTCGTCGAAAGTCTCGGCATCAACTAGATAGAACCCGGCAAGCTGTTCTTTCGTCTCGGCGAACGGTCCGTCGGTTACGGAGATTCGGCGTTTTCGCACGCGAATTGTTTTGGCCGTCGCCGCCGGGCGAAGCGCTTCGCCGCCACGACGATTGCCGGTCGCATGGATCGACTCACCGAAGGCCATGCACTCGGAGTCGGGTACACTAGTGAGCGTGGCCTCTTCCATGTAAACGAGACAGATGTATTTCATTCGAGTAGCTTGTGGTGGTAGAGGAAATTCAACGTGCTGGAATCCGCTCAACCCGCCAATTCCCGCAGCCTGCCTTCGATGAACCTCCGCTCGGGCTCCAGCGGCGTGAGCGCGAGGGCGCGCTGGTAACACGCCCTGGCGTCGTCCGCCTGGCCGAGGCGGCGGTACATGTCTGCTCTGGCGGAATGGAGCAAATGATAATCTTCGAGCGCTTCGGCCGCCAGAATGCCTTCGATCAGGCTGAGCCCGGCCGCCGGCCCGTCGCGCATCGCCACGGCGACTGCTCGATTCAGATCGACTATGGGTGACGGTACGGCCTGCGCCAGCAAGCCGTAGAGACCGACGATCCGATTCCAATCGGTTTCGAATGCGTCCACCGCCGAGGCGTGCACCGCGGAGATCGCGGCCTGGAGCGTGTACTGACCCACGGGTTCGCTGGAAAAAGCCCGGGCAACCAGCTCGAGACCTTCCGCAATCTGGCCGCGGTCCCATAGCGATCTATCCTGATCGGCGAGGAGGATCAGGTCGCCTTCCGGGGACGTCCTCGCGCCACGGCGAGATTCATGCAGGAGCATCAGGGCGAGCAGCCCGATTGCGTCGGCCTCCGGGAGCAGCTCGACGAGAAGACGGCCGAGGTGGATCGCCTCTCCGGACAGGTCGGGCCGCGTGAGCGAATCACCCGAAGAGGGTGAATAACCCTCATTGAATACCAGGTAGACAACGTGCAGAACAGAATCGAGGCGCTCGGGCAGCTGCTCGCGATCCGGCACTTCATAAGGAATCTTTGCCTCTTTGATCTTCCGCTTGGCTCGTACGATTCGCTGGGCCAGAGTCGACGGAGCCATGAGAAATGCCCGCGCTATTTCCTCGGTCGTCAGTCCACACACCTCGCGCAAGGTCAGCGCCACCTGGGCGTCGGGCGACAATGCCGGGTGACAGCAGGTGAAGATCAGACGGAGCCTGTCGTCTGTCATTGCCGTGTCGTCCCAACCCGACTCGTCGCCTGCGTCCGCCTCCATGCGGTCGGCGATTTCGGCGACCGAAGCATCGAACCGGGCGCGGCGGCGAATCCGATCGATCGCCTTGAAACGACCGGTTGAAACCAGCCACGCGCGCGGATTTCGGGGCACACCGTCGCGCTGCCATTGCTCGACGGCCGCCGCGAAGGCGTCGTGGAGGGAATCCTCGGCCAGCTCGAAATCGCCTACCAGACGAATCAGCGTCGCGAGAACGCGCCGCGAGTCTGTACGATACATGGAATCGACCCGCTCGCGCACGGCTGTCGCGCGGTCTGCTCCATTGGTCTCTACTTGACTAACCATCCGCATGTCGTTCGGCTTCACGCGCCTCTCCCACGGCAGGAGGCTCCGCGGAAGTTTGTGGTGGACGCGCCCACGTTAGATTGTCGGGTCGCGCGAAGGTTTCTTACGTCGTGGTTAGGTTCCAGGTGCATGGCAGGCCCCGACCGAGTGAGTACGCACCATGGTAGGGCGACAGCACCGTTCGAGCGACGAGCCGGTTGAGCAGATTGAGCGGTTTGAGCGGTTTGGGCAGATTGAAATCACCGCTCGCGATCCAATCGCAACAGGAACGCTCGATGGGCGGCCTGCAGCGTCTTCGGATTTCCAAGGCTCGACTGGATTCGATTCAACGTTTCCTCCTGGTTCAGCTGCATCTCGGCGTCGAGGCGACGAAGGACTCGGAGCGAGTTCTCGACATATCTGGAGTAATCAATGACCGTCAGGCTTCGAGCTGCATATCCCACGTCGAACTCATCCGACAGATTCGCTACCTCATCCATTCCGGCGATTGGCCGCCGCACTGCGATCGTGCGCAGCAGGTCGCCCTGCCAGCGCATGTTTTGCGCCACGTCCGCCACGTCACCGCCACGCTTGTCGAGGTAGGTCAGGAAGGCGTCGACCGCGTGATCGAGATCCGACTGTGCGGGATAAACACGGTTCGGGTTCCCCGTATCGAGGGCTGACTTGAGTACATCCAGCCGGTTGACGATCGTGAATGGATCCGATCCGTGCTTCTCGAGCAGCTCGGCCAGCCACTCGCGGTACGCAGGGAAGTTCGATCCGATCAGATCGACGTACTTGCCTGGATCGATCTTCTCCTCCTGAATGGCAGGCAGCAGATCCTTTGACCGATCGATAGGCGGTTGGAGACCCGTAAGATGACCGAGCCTGTGCAGATTGGTTGCAAACAGCCGCAATCCTCCCACTGCAGCCACATCGATCGGCGCTCGATCGACTGCCAGTGTGAATCCGTTGACCGCTTGCCGGCCGACTGTTTCGAAGAAGTCGACCGACACTCGTTCTCCTTCCTGCTGGTTGGCCGATGCGGGGACGGTGAGACTTATCCACCGATTTTCACCCGGCGCCATTCCAGAAAGGATGACTCGGTTCTGCTCACGTTTCAGTTCGCCACCGACGGCCTGGAGACGCGCCTCTTGAAACAGGCGTCGGAAACGCTCGTCGGGCGCGTAGTCAAGGACGAGATCCCGGCGGAAAGTCGCCGCATTGTGAGCGATCGCCCAGTACGAGATGCTGCCTCCCTCGCCTGAACCGGAATAAACCCCCATGTTCCGCTGCGCCTTATTGTTGTCGTAGATGACCATCAGATCGGTGGTCGGCCAGCCCGGCGCACGCCCGAGGAGGCCGGGCGGAACAATCGGATCGTTCGACGTCGAGATCTCGACAGCCAGGCAGGTGTGCGTCGACGAGGTGTCGTTCAGCATCCACTCGTATCCACTTGTCATCGTCTGCACGAGGTCGCCCGCCGCGAAGGAGAGCGTCGGGTCGGGCGAAGCCCCCGCGTTAACGTAGTTGCTTCCCGTACCGAGTTCCGATTTCAGAAAATGGAGGGTCACGGTTTCCGCAACGCCGGTATCCTTCCGGTGCACGCGGGCAAATCCGAAATTGCTGCCGGCGGTGGAGAACTGTGGATCCTGGCTGGACGGCCGGTCGCTCGCCGTAAAGCCGGCCGGCGCATCCGTCCGACGGTTCCACACGTCGCTGGTGTTATAGAAGACAGGATCTGTTGACGGCTCGAGACCGATGTCGTTGTCGGTCGCACTGTCGGTCCAGTCCCGCACGTAGAAATCCCGATTTTCCACGAGATTCTGCGCCTGGAAGAAGAACGGATCGATGGACACCGCCACCGCTCCCCCAACTCCGTTGGTCAGTGTATTCGTCCCGAAATTCGCGTTCCGCTGGTAGGCTACTCCATTGGGAAAGTTGGCATTGTTCGGGGTGTTGTTCGCGGCGAAAGTGCCGTAGAAATCCTTGCCGAGGGCGATCAGACCGGCGTAATCACCGATATACGGGAGAAATATCGGGGCCGGTGCGCCGGCGGGAACGTTTGCGAGGGTGAAGTCGGCCCAAGTGGTTCCACCGTTGGTTGACTGCTGGAAGTGGGTTTGCCAGCGTTGATTCGGCGCCGTCCCGGTGAGCTGCTGGAAAACGAATCCAACGTCGCCGCGAATATTGACGGCGAGTTGCGGGTTTATGGCGCCGTTAATCGTACGGAGGTCGGCCGACCAGTTGTTTCCACCATCGGTCGAACGGCGGACGTGAATCGTCGCGGTGTTGCCCGTCACTCCGGCCGGTCGATCGACCCATGCCACGTAGACCGTCTGGTTGTCGCCCGGATCAACGGCAATCGAAGCCCGGTCACCCAGCCGCTCCTGACCGAACACGGCCCCTGTGTTCCAGACCCAGTTAACGCCGGCCACGACAAAACGGCCGGCAATCGTGTCGCTGGGATCGGTGACGTCGCTGTAAGGGGTCGCTCCCTGCCCCCAATCATCATCCCTGACGACGACGATGTTGCCGGTGCGGATGCTTCCGGCGGACGCCGTTCGCTGCGTGTAGACGGCATAGACCGTGCCGTCGGGATGGATCGCCTGTCGAATCGGTGGCCCGTCCTGCCCGCTCGGTGTGCGCCGTTCGAGCCGGATCGTCGCAAGACCGGCGGGCGCAGCAGCGGTTTCCGCATCCAGCGACTGCTCAAAGGAGGCCGTCTGAGGGGAGTTGTTGAAATCGTTGTGACCCACGTAGAGATGGTCGTTGTTTCGCTGGGGCCCGCCCATCGGCGAATACGCCCGTGCGTACGGCTGATCTTCCTGCGTACGACCAAGAAGCTGCGTCATGGCTCCGGCGGCCGTATACGTGGCATCGCGCAGTATCCGCATGTCGAGCGAGGCTCCGCCGCGCAGGATCCCAGCGTACAGCACCCCGTTTCTACTGATCGTGACGGTGATGTCACCCGTGTTTCCGTTGGCACTTGGAACGATGTTGTTCAGCACCCAGGTGGCTCCGCCGTCCTGGGATATATAAACAGGCGCCGTGGTCGTTCCGCCGCCGGGATTCGGCGTGAAGGCGGTCGCGACAATCTCGTCGGGGTTGCTTGGATTGTAGGTAACGTCGGTTTCGCTATCCTGATTCGACTCGTTGCTCAACGTGGCCGGAATCATATTGACCACGTTGATCGTCTGGCTTGATGCGATACCGTGAAGCATCAGTAGAAAAACCGAGAGTACGACCGGCGTTCTCATTTCAAATCCTCTTGCCCGGTTGGGTGTGGGGGTGGGACTGGTCGGCCTGTCGACTAGAGCAAGCCTTTGATGGTCTCGAGCTTGTCAGGCGGCTGGAAATCGAGCGGATGAAGCAGCGTGAGGGTCTGGCCGCCTACTCCGAACGGCTTCAAACGATCGCTGTCGCGATTCAACAGGAAGATCCCCTCTTCACCTCCAGTGAACTTTGGAGACTGGTACCACTGGATGTCGATGCTCGCGGCGAAGAGAAATGCAACCTCTTCCGCCGAGAGATCACCTTTGAGGACCTCAGAAACCTTCAGGGAGGCCTGACGAAGATCGGGCACATGTTCAGACTCGATGCGAACGCGCTCGCGGGTCGTGTCAATGTGGGTAACGACGCCGGCTACGATGAACTCTGCCTCGCGCACGCGCTCTCTGAGTCGTCCGTTTTCAAGATCACGCTTCACTTCCTCTCCGATTACGGCTGACGGCCGGTCGTCGGAGCTCGCCCGTACGAGATGCACGGCGACGCTTGTCCCGAACATGAACGGCTCGGTGTAAAAGACAAAGGAGCCGCCGGGTTCGAGCTTTCTGTCGGCAGCTATTACGGTGACCGTCCTTCCGGTCTGGTCATCAAATGTGCCTTCCTGATGCACCACCTCATCGACGACGACGGCGTAAGTGACATCCGAGGCTTCCAGTTGTTCGAGTGTGCTGCTCTGGGCCTCCGAGACAGACCCACGAAATACGAAGGTCGCCTCGGAAGCGGGAATCTGTGAAGGCGGTCTCTCCGTGGCGCAGTGCGCGAGGAGGACGAGCGACGCTACAAACAGCGGGATGGTGAGCTTGCGTTCCATGGCAATTCTCCAATTGTTACGGATGATAAAGCCGGGGCGTCTGCCGGGGCGTCTCAGCGGCGTCTGTCGGGGTGTCTGCTCCGTTCGTTCGAGGTTCGAAGTTCGAAGCTTGACCCGAATGAGCGGGCACGCATCGCCGCATGGCAAAGTTGACCTGGGCCGAGCGAGGAGAGATTATAATGGACGAAGGCTAGCCCCGAGATAACCGAACGACGAGGGCATGGCAGGGTGCGAGGTACTGGGTACCGCGTGCGAGGTGTGCCGGACCCCATAGCAACTGGAATCCGACCCTAATACCTAAATTCTTAATTATTAAATATTAATTATCAATTCAGAATGGAAATGCCATCGGTATCAGCCATGCGCCCAGCGCCAGCAGAATAAGACTGAGCGGCGTGCCGACACGGACGTAATCGGTGAACGTGTAGGCGCCGGGACCGTAAACCATCGTGTTTGTCTGGTAGCCCATCGGCGTCATGAAGCTGAGCGAGGCTGCGTAGGTGACGGCCATCAGCAGGGGCATCGGGTCCACGCCGAGTGTGGCGGCCGCGGAGAGAGCGATTGGCGCCATGAGGACGGCCGTCGCGTTGTTCGTGACGACTGCCGTCAATGCCAGAGTGACGACGAACACGCCTGCCAGGACGGCTTGCGGCCCGAAGTCTCCAAGTAGCCTGAGCACCTGCTCGGCGAGCAGATGGGCGGCTCCCGTTTTCTCCATCGCGGTACCAAGGGGCAGCACGCCGGCCAGAAGAAAAATTACCTTCCAGTTAATCGCCTCGTACGCTTCGCCCGGCGTGATACTGCGAGTCAGTATCAGGAGAACGGCGCCCACAACCGCTGCTACCACGATCGGCGCCCAACCCATGGCCGCTGTAGCGACCACTCCGGCAAGAACGATCAACGCGACACTCATTCGCCCGTATCGTTTAGGCCGGCCCACATCGGATATGACCGTGAACGAGGGATCCGCCTCCATGTCGGGAACGCGGTCAGGCGAGATGCTGAGCAAAAGTGAATCCCCGCCTGACAAACGTATCACCCCGAGATCGTCGCGCTCGAGTCTCCCGTGGTGCCGCAGTGCCAGAACGACCGCGCCAAAGCGCCGCCCGAGCTGCAATTCACGAACAGGCTTCGTCACGACGTACGAATCTGGCGCGACTACCGCCTCGACAAGCCGAGTCTCTCCTCGTTCCAGGTCCTCGTCGACCCAACCCTCGCTCGGTTTGATGGCAAGACCGGGGCGCCCCATGAGCCGGTTGATGTGCATCGCGCCTCCGCGGATGCGCAAAACGTCTCCGGCCTTGATCTCGACGGATATGCCCTGTGGCTGACGCTTATCGAGCCTCTTTCTGAACCGGCCTGGCCTGTCACCTCCGTCGGCGGATGCATCGGTCAACATCAGGTACGTGCGCCCGTCGCGGAGAACCTCAAGGACGTCCAGATCCGCATCGCCCATCTGCTCCAAGGATGCGATCGTCCGACCGATGAGATCGGAGTCCGGACCTACCTCGACGTCGGTTATGAATGCCCGGAGCCTGTATCCGCGAGTGAGATCCGCGCTCGAGCGACGGGCCGGCAACAATCCGACGGCAACAACAGCTACGTAAACCAGTCCGACACCGAGAAACGCCAAGCCAACCGGAGCAAACTCGAACATCGAGAAGGCTGGCAATCCATGGTCCACGGCAATGGCGCTTACAAGTAGGTTGGTCGAGGTCCCAATCAGCGTGCATACGCCTCCGAGCATCGACGCGAATGAGATCGGAATGAGAAACTTAGATGGACTGACCTTCAGATCGGCGCATATGCTGATTACAACCGGAATAAAGACCGCGACGGCGGCGGTGTTATTGATAAATGCCGACACCACGCCGATGGTCAGCATCATGATT
>DATKEJ010000065.1:0-3390 GCA_035512315.1 Rhodothermales bacterium
GCCGTTGCGAGCGAAAAGCTCCTTGCCCGCTTCGATCAGACGGGATCGCGAATTGGGCGATGAGGGAGCAGGATCCACGCGCTATGGTAGTCATACGACTAGTCTCGCGTCAATTCGAGTTCTGGTAGTCATACGACCATATGTGTGATATTTCTGTTGACAAATTGAAAGCAGTGCGACTACTGTTCGCAGGTAGTGCTACCACGCGAGTTCGCTCCCTCTCCGTCTCAGACAGAATCTAACATTCTGGCCTTCGTTTTGCTGAGGCCAGTAGTAGCGGTACTACCAATACATCGCGATACTACTACCAAATCTTGAGGAGGATCCAATGAAGTCTCCACGCTACGTTTCACTTGTCCTTGTTGTATGTTGTCTGGTCGTTCTCCCAGCGGTAGCGGCCGAGCCGGAGAGCGGCGAAATCTCCAAACAGGGGGACGAGGCCACATGGAACGGCGGTCCTTTCTATATCTCCAACCCTTCGACGAACCTGGGGCTCGTCAAGACAGGGCCCTGCGACGTCGGCGAGCCGGCCTGCGACCAGTACCGGCTGACGGTCTCCTCGAAGGGGATCAAACAGATCCTCATCGCAATCGCGCCGGATCCGGGATACGAAGCCGACGATTACGATCTTCACGTCTACGATGACACCGGGACGCGCATCGCCGAGTCGGCCAGCGATGGCGGCAACGAGTCGGTGGTCATCCAGAACGCGACGTCGGCCTATTACGACATTCGCGTCCAGGCCTGGCTGGTCGCCGCAGGCTCGTCCTACAGCGGCATCGCACAGGCAACCCGCAATCAGGCGGTGGACGTGGTCACCGAATGTCTCGAGCTCGTTCCCGACACAATCGCCTTGCCAGTCGTCGACTCCGGTCAGCGCGTCGAGCTGTCGGTGATGATGCTGCTCGACGGCACGGACGCCGCGGTGGCTGAGCAACTGATCAACAAAGCGGCGGCATCCTACAAGCCGCTCAACATCGATCTCGTGTTGAAGAAGACCAAAAGCGTCAGCTTCGACACCACGATCTCCAGTGAGATCATCACGGCAGGGAAAAACGAAGTCGGCGGCAAGCCGCCGAAAGGCATCGACATCGTCGGCGTCTTCACGAACAAGTCGATGCAGAGCGCCACGGGCGGCGCGGGCACGGTGGTCGGCCAGGCCGACTGCATCGGAGGCATCCGTTGGGACGAGACGTCCTTTTTCGTCGCCTCGGATATCCGTCACATCGAAGATCCGCAGACGGGGACGACCGGAACGCTGAACTCGATGGGACTGAATCCGAACATGGACGCGGCGGCTGAAGTGATCGCGCACGAGATCGGCCATCTGATGGGCGCGCATCACCACTACGCGAACTGCGTCGAGGGAATGCTCACGAGCGCCGGCCCCAACGACGTCTCTCCCTGCACCCTGATGTTCCCCGCGGTGAACTTCGCATCACTGAACTTCGCCGCGCTCGAAGGCGCCGTCGTACGCGGCCACGCCGTCGATTACGCTACTCCGTAAATTCGTTGCCCCCTGACCCCTCTCCCGGCGGGAGAGGGGTCAGGGGAATGACGAGCTCATGTTCCGCGCAAGCGACGTGCACGCCGGACGTCGTCTACAACCGAACCGGGACCCACGTGGACAGATCCGAAGAAACGAAAGAATGCCGGCTCGTCGGAAGTAACGGTGACCGTTCCATCCACAATCTCCCTGTACAGCGGCGATTGAGAGTCCGCGCGCAGATGATCTCGAACGGTCCTGGGGACGGTCGTCTGACCTTTGCTCGTGATCGTGGACTTCAGCTTGCGCATTCCTTATCCAACAGGAACACAGGTAGTGCAGATTTCCGAACTGCGCCCCCCCGTGCCCGCACCCTCGTGCTCTCCCTCTCCCCGCGAAGTCGGGGAGAGGGTGGTGAGTCAACCGAAACATCGTTTACATAAAACCGAGAACATCGTTTACACATTTTTGCCCTCCGGCTGAGCTGCTACGGGCGGTCGGCACAGTCGCCCTTTACGATGCTTTTGGTCCGCTCGTCATAGAAGCCGAGCAGCAGCGAGCCGTAATAGATCTCGGTCCGATGCTCATCGAGCTGATCGAGGCCGACGATCTCTCCAGCGAGCACTTCGCTCAGGAAGTGGCGTTCACCAGCGAACTTGATCTCGCCTGACTGGCGTACGCGACGCACCTCAAAGTGGGGCGGATACTCGATCACAGCCGTCCGCAGACCTCCATACGACCGCCGGAAGGATCGGAGCCGCTCCGCCGGCGGATGGCGCGCGAGTGCCGCGTGGGGCCGTAGCCAGTTGAACTCGTAGCGGAACGTTTCGAAGTGCCGCTGCTGGCCGGTCATGGTGCGCTGCGGCGGGCGCGTGGCGGCCTGTTTGAGCGTTCGATGCATTCGCTCGTGAATCGAGTTTTGTTGTGGCCGTCCCGGATCAATACGCGCCAGGTGGATACCGAGCTTGATCCATCGTTTGGACAGCTCGGTCAGTCCTCCCAGAGAGCGTGCACTGCAGAAAGGAACCCCGTTGTCGGTCAGGATCTGATCGGGCAAGCCGAACTCTCTGAAGATGCGATCGAACACCCGCCACGCCGCCTCGATCGTTGGCCGTGACTGCGCGTCGATGGCGTACACGTACCGGCTCGCAGGATCAGCTACCGTCAACGGATAGCAGTACCGACCATTGCCCAGACGGAAATAGCCTTTGTGGTCGGCCGTGAGCGTGTGGCCAGGGCCGGGTACCGGCAGTCGCGGCGCCGTGGATGGAGGTCCAACACGATCGCGTCGTTTGCGTCGACGCACCATGCCGTACGCGTCGAGAATCTTGCCGGCCGTGCTCACCGCCATGGGAAACTTGCCATCACGGTCGCTCAGCATCGGCACCAGAATCCCGGGCCCGTAGTGGGGATATTCTTGCTTGAGCGCGATGAGCTGCTCGATGAGCACCGGGTCGGTCCGCCGCGGGTTCAGCGGGGCTCTCGAGAGCTCCTCCATCCCCGCCTGATGCTCAGCTTTCCAGCGCCCGATCCACTTGTGCACGCACTGGCGCGTCACTCCGGCGCGATCGGCCAGCTCCACGACCGTATATCGCCTGCTCTCCCACATCTGCATCAACTCGATTCGATCTTTCACAGGTCCCTCGCTCCACGGCATCGGCGTTCCTCCTCCGATGGGTGTAAACGATGTTCGTAGTTACCTGTAAACGATGTTCTCAGTTCATACAGTGGCGTGCGCACTTCGCAGGATTCGTCACAACAGGCAGGGACAAAGCACGCCGGGTGAGGGGTGTAGACCACTTGCGACACGTTGCTGGAGAGTGGAACGCCCCTCTCCCTGCCCCTCTCCCCGCTCACGCGGGGCGAGGGTCTGGATTCACCGACTCTACGATTCGAAGACAACC